>JAGVHM010000068.1 GCA_020056545.1 bacterium | reverse complement strand
GCCCACTTCTCCAGCATGTCGGTCGTGACGGACTTCGGACGCTCGAGGGCGTAGCCCAGCGCGCGATCCCACGTGATGTTCGTGAGGACGCCGAGCGCCCGGCCCACGCCGAATAGGACGGTGTAGAAGTCGTACTCGACGAGCCCGTAATACCACTGGATGACGCCGGACTGCGCGTCGACGTTCGGCCACGGGTTCTTCGCCTTCCCGTGCTCCCGGAGGACGTCCGGGGCGATCTTGTAGATCATGTTGATGAGCTTGAACATCGGGTAGTCCGGCAGGTGCTTCTGGCAGAACTCCATCTGCGAGGTGTAGCGGGGGTCGGTCTTGCGGAGAACCGCGTGGCCGTACCCGGGGATGACCTTGCCGCTGTTAAGCGTGTCCCACAGGAACTTCTTCAGCTCCTCCTCGGTCGGGAGCTTCCCGCCGAGCTTCGCGAACACGTCCTGGATCCAGGAGAGCACTTCCTGGTTCGCCAGCCCGTGGAGCGGGCCCGCCAGGCCGTTGATGCCGGCCGAGAGGGAGTAGTAGGCGTCGGACAGGGTCGAGGCCACCAGGTGAGTTGCGTGGGCCGAAACGTTCCCGGACTCGTGGTCGGAGTGGAGGATGAAATACATCCGTGCCACGTCGTCGTAGGGCTTGGGGATCCCCATCATGTGAGCGAAGTTCCCGCCCAGGTCCAGGCTGAAGTTCGGGGCGATCGGGGTGTCGGCCTTGTACTTTATCCGGTAAATGTATGCCGCGATCTCCGGGAGCTTCGCCATGATGTTGGTGCAGTCCTCGTACATCGGATCCCAGTATTCCGTCTTCTTCATCCCCGCGTTGTACCTCTTGACGAAGAGGGATTCCCGCTGCATCGAAAGGATAGCGGCGGAGAACATCGTCATGGGATGGGTGTCGCGCGGCATCGCCCGGAGGACGTCGAACACGTACTGGGGAACCCTCGCCCTCGACTTGAAATCCTCGACGACCGCCAGGGTCTGCTCCATCGTCGGGACGTCGCCGGTCATGAGGAAGTACCAGAAGCCTTCCACGAAGGGGTATTCCGAGCCGGGGACCTTGGGGATGGCGGCGAACGTCTCGGGGATGGTTTTTCCGCGGAAACGGATCCCCTCATGCGGATCGAGGTAGGAGACGTCGGTCACCAGGCAGCGGACGTCGCGCGCCCCGCCGATGCACTGGTCGATGGTGACCTGATCGATGACGATCTTCCCCTGTTCCTTTACGAGCTTCGTGGTGCGGGGACGGTGGGCCTGGATCTTCTCGAACAGTTTGTCTTTGAGCGTCGCTTTTTCCATAACCTTCGACATAATTGTCGAACCCCCTTTCATGGGATGGCATGATGTGATGTATGAAACTTGCTTTGGCGGTTCCTTCTCGCCTCCTTTCCGAATTAAGCCGGGCCCCTCGATTATAACAGACAATCCACGCCCCATTCCCGTACCCGTGGTGCTGTCTGCAATCCGGCTAGAATGTATTTGATTCGGACCCAGCAGATTGTATACCGTATACAATCCGTTTTATAGCAGGAAACGTTTCGGCAAGTCAAGCCAAAAGGGGCCTGTTTGACCTCCGGAAATTTCCCCTGTAAGATAAGCAACTTACATGGCTGCAGGAAGGCCGGGGAAGAAGGAACTGAAACGGGAGGATATGGGTGGATATCGCCGGGAAAAACCTGATCATCTTCGACGGTGCGTGCGGCACTAACCTGCAGCGCATGCGCCTTCCGGCGTCCGCATGGGGGAGCTATGAAGGGTGCAACGAATACCTGAACCTTTCGGCCCCGGAGGCGATCTCGGAGCTGCACGCCTCGTTCCTCGCGGCGGGCGCCACGGTGGTGGAGACGAACACGTTCGGCGCCAACGGCATCGTCCTCGCCGAGTACGGCCTTTCGGACCGGGTCGATGAGATCAACGCCGCCGCGGTCGAGTGCGCACGGGCGGCCGTCCGACGGCATAACCCGGCTGCCCGGATCGCGGGGGCGGTAGGGCCGACCACCAAGCTGCCTTCCCTCGGGCACATCTCCTTCGAGGATATGGCGAAGTCCTATTCCCGGCAATTCCGCGCCCTGGTCGAAGCTGGGGCGGACCTGCTCCTGATCGAGACGTGCCAGGATCTGATGCAGATCAAGATCGCGCTGATCAGCTGCTTCGAGACGTTGGAAAAGCTCGGGAAAGACATCCCCGTGATGGTATCCCTCACGGTGGAGAACACGGGAACGATGCTGGTCGGTTCCGACGTAGCCGCGGCTGCGGCCGTGATCGAGCCGTTCCCGGTCTTTTCCCTCGGCCTCAATTGCGCGACGGGGCCGGAAGGGATGAAGTCCCACATCCGGTACCTCGGCCGCCACTGGCCCGGCAGGGTGTCGTGCTTCCCGAACGCCGGGATGCCGCAGGTGGTCGACGGCAGGACCGTCTACCCTCTTTCGCCGGAGGCCTTCGCATCCCGGATGAAAGCGTTCGTGGAAGAGGACGGCGTGAGCGTCGTCGGCGGCTGCTGCGGCACCACGCCGGAACACATCCGGCGCCTGTCCGAAGCGCTCTCCGGAGTTTCGCCGGCGGATCGCAGGCCGCAGTGGAAGCCGTCGCTTTCCAGTCTGTACCAGGCGGTGGAGATCCGGCAGGAGATCCCGCCGCTTCTGATCGGCGAGCGGGCAAACGCCAACGGCTCCCGCAGGTTCCGGGAGCTTCTCCTTGCGGACGACTATCCCGGGGCCTTGAAGGTCGCCATCGAGCAGCAGGAGGACGGCGCGCACGCCGTGGACCTCTGCACGGCTTACGCGGGGCGGGACGAGAAGACCGACCTGGTCGCCCTGACCCGCCTTTTCGCACAGTCGCTGAAGATACCCACGGTCATCGATTCCACCGGCGCCGATTGCATCGAGGCCGCCCTGCGGACCCATCCCGGCCGGTGCCTGATCAATTCGGTCAACCTGGAGGACGGCGGAAAGAGCCTCGAGCGGATCTGCCGGCTGGCGAGGAAATACGGCGCGGCGGTCGTCGCTCTGACCATAGGCGAGACGGGTATGGCGATGTCGGTCGATGAGAAGGTCGCCGTCGCCCGCGCCATTTACGACCTGGCCGTCGGCAGGTACGGCCTCCGCCCGTCGGACCTCCTGTACGACGTCCTTACGTTCACGGTCGGCTCGGGCGATCCCTCACTGGCCGACGCGGCGAAGAACACCCTGGAGGCGGTACGCAGGGTCAAGGAAGAGCTGCCGGGGGTGTTCACGAGCCTGGGCGTGAGCAACGTCTCGTTCGGCCTGTCCCCCCGTTCCAGGAGGACGCTCAATTCGGTGTTCCTGCACGAGGCGGTCGGGGCGGGGCTCGACGCCGCCATAGTGGATGCGGCCAAGATACTGCCTTTCGCGCGTATCCCGGATGAGGACCGGCAAGTCTGCCTCGACCTGATCCATAACCGCGTCAAGGACCCTGAGATGTCGCCTCTTTCCGCATTCGTCCGGCACTTTTCGGACAAGGAAGCGGAGAGCGGGAGGGCTTCCGTCCAGGAGATAGCCGCCCTTCCTCCCGAGGAGCGGCTCGCGGAGAAGGTGGTCGCGGGGGACAAGGACGGGCTGGACGATCTGCTGGCTATCCTTCTCACGCGGCGTCCGGCCCAGGCGATCATCACCGAGCTTCTGGTGCCCGCGATGCGGCGCGTGGGCGACCTTTTCGGGCGCGGCGAGATGCTGCTGCCGTTCGTTCTGCAGTCCGCCGAGGTCGTGCGGGAGAGCGTGCACCGGCTCGAGCCGCACCTGGCCGGGCAGCAGAGGGAAGCCGGGAAGAAGGTGGTGCTGGCCACCGTCGCGGGCGACGTGCACGACATCGGAAAGAACCTTGTCGACATCCTCCTTACGAACAACGGCTAC
Organism: bacterium; assembly: GCA_020056545.1. Taxonomy (GTDB): domain Bacteria; phylum Desulfobacterota; class Deferrimicrobia; order Deferrimicrobiales; family Deferrimicrobiaceae; genus JAENIX01. The sequence goes on along the minus strand of JAGVHM010000068.1, from coordinate 485 downwards.
AAGGTCTACAACCTGGGGATCAAGGTCCCCGCGGAGACGATCATCGAGAAGGCGCGCGAACACGCGGCGGACGCCATCGGCCTGAGCGGGCTGCTCGTCAAATCGGCGATCGTAATGCAGGAGAGCATGCCGCAGTACGCCTCGGCCGGATTGAAAGTGCCGATACTCCTGGGCGGGGCGGCGCTCACCGAAAAGTTCGTGGCGGAATGCTGCGTCCCGGGGTACCCGGGCCCGGTCGTCTACTGCGCGGACGCCTTCGCCGGGCTTTGGGCGATGCGCGCCCTGGAAAGCGGGACCCTGGCCTCCACCAGGCACGACAGGGCGGCCTCCGCGGAGCCGATGAAGCCCGGGGCAAGGGGCGAGCGGATCTCCCGGGACCTCCCCGTCCCCTCCCCTCCTTTCCTCGGCGCCCGGCGGGTGACGGATATCGACATTCACGCGCTGTACCCTTACGTGAACGAGCAGGCGCTGTTCCGCGGCGGGTG
>JAGVHM010000202.1 GCA_020056545.1 bacterium | reverse complement strand
GGAAGTCGCTATGCCTCGTGGGGAGCCGGCGTAGCCGCCGCAGGAGGGGGGCGCAGTGAGGACGCCCCTGTCGGGCATCTCGCCAGAAGCGACGCATCGGCCCTCTCTCTGCGCGGCCTCATCGCCAACAGCCCCATGAGGCCGAAGCGCAGACGGGCGAATTGGGAACGACCGCCCGGCGAGCCACGAACGGAGCCCCCCTCCGAGGCGGCGCAGCCGGATTCATAATCGGATGCTCGAATGAGTGTGTTACGGGATCACCTTGTTGAGCGGGTACTCGACGATCCCCGACGCGCCCGTCTTCTTCAGGACCGGTATGAGCTCCCGGACGGTCTTTTCGTCCACGATCACCTCGAGGCTGAACCACCCTGCCTCGCTCAGGGAGGATATCGTGGGGTTCTGCATCGCCGGAAGCACCTTCAGCACACGGTCGAGCTCTTTCCGGGGGACGTTCATCTTCAGCCCCACCTTCTCCTGAGCGGCCAGGGCGCCCTTCAGGAGCATCGCGATGTTTTCGATCTTCCGGCGTTTCCAGGGGTCCTTCCACGAATCGCGGTTTGCGATCAGGACGGTTGTCGACTCCAGGATAGTCTCGACTATCCGAAGGTTGTTGGCCCGAAGGGAGCTTCCGGTCTCGGTCAGTTCCACTATCGCGTCCGCCAGCCGCGGCGGCTTCACCTCGGTCGCCCCCCAGGAGAACTCGACCAGCGCGTCGATCCCCCGGTCCTTGAGATACCGTTTGGTGTACTGCACAAGCTCCGTGGCCACACGCTTGCCCCGAAGGTCTTCGATGCGCCGGATGGACGATTCGTTGGGAACGGCAACCACCCACCGCACGGGGCGCAGCCCCCCCTTTGCGTACAGGAGGGTGCACACCTCCTTGACCTTCGCGTTCTGCTCCATCACCCAGTCCCGCCCGGTCAAACCCACGTCGAGGATGCCGTCCTGGACGTAGCGCGCCATCTCCTGCGCGCGGATCAGGAGCCCCGAAAGCTCCTCGTCGTCGATGGAAGGAATATAGCTTCTGGATCCCACCGTAATCGTGAACCCCGCTTTACGGAAAAGGTTCAGCGTGGAATCCTCGAGGCTTCCCTTGGGAAGTCCGATGCTCAGGACATTCCTTGTTTTCTCCTTCATGGCGCACTCCTTCGGAAAACGTGGAAAAGCCATTCTACCCGGGCGTGTGAGTCCAGGCAACCGGCAAACGCCGACTGGTTGTAATATGTGAGCATGAAAGGCGGCGACGTGTTGATCCTGATGTGCAAGGCCCCCATCCCGGGGAAGGTCAAGACACGCTTGTGCCCGCCCCTTTCGCCACGACGGGCGGCCGAACTCTATACGGCGCTCCTGGAAGACGCCGCCGAGGAAACGATGTCCCTCCGGGGGGTCCGTCGCTATCTCTTCTTCTCGCCTCCGGAATCGAAGGCCTTTTTCTCATCCGTCCTCTTTTCCGGCTTCTCGCTTCTGGAACAGGCCGGCGGCGATCTCGGGGAAAGGATGGCGCATGCGATAAGCGAGGTTTTCGCAGTCGGCGCCCGGAGGGCGGTGATGATCGGCGCCGACTGCCCGGCCCTGACGGCGGGGAGGATCCGTTCCGCGTTCGCGGAACTTTCCCGGGGGGCCGATGCGGTCTTCGGTCCCGCCGAGGACGGGGGGGTCTACCTCGTAGGCCTGTCCGCACCCGCACCCTTCATGTTCCGTGGGATCGAATGGAGCACACCGGCCGTCCTCCAGTCGATGCTCACCCGCTGCCGGAATGCGTGCATGGCCTACGCGCTGCTCCCCGCAGAGTCGGACGTGGACACTCCTGAAGACCTCGCGGCGTTGCGCGAGTGGTTGCGGGCCCGCTCCCGCCCCCCCTGTCCACGGACACGGGGATGGCTCAAGGCCTGCCGCCGGCCTTCCTCCCCGCGGGGATGTGCCTCCTGACGCCGCCGGGAGGGATGAGATTCCTCCCCATGCCCAGATCGACGATCTCGCTCCTGAGAACGATCTCCTTCAATCCCCGCGAGGAAAACGAGATCTGGTAAAAGCCCGTCTCCCCGTTGAGCATCGACCCCTCCCCGCGGTGTTCCGCCTTGGGGAACACCGTCTTTTTCTCCAGCCGCCCGTCCCGGTAGGCGAACTCCACAACGACGCCGATCGATTTCAGGGAGAGATCGGGGACGTCTTCTCCCATGTTCGTCACAAAGACAGTGAGGAGATCGACGTTTTCCCTCCTGTCCTTTTTCACTTTGATCGGTAGCTGCGGATTGGGCACGATGGTCACCTTGTAATCCACCCAGATCCCGTAGACGAGGAACAGGAGGGCGATCGCGGCCAGAACCGGCCATGCGACCTTGATCCACTTGCCGTAACGGATCCACAGTTCATTGAGTCCTGAAAACCGCTCCCCGGCAAAAAGCCGCTCCCGGAAGCCGGGGAGTCCCGACGGTCCGGGTGCATACGCGCGAAGAAGTTTCTCGGAAGGGGGCTGGGTCTTCTCGCAATGCGGGCAAACAACCGCGTCGAAGGGGATCTGGATGGTGCAGAACGTACAACTCCGGAACTGCTGCTCCTCCGGATGCAACTTGGGAAGGTCAGCCATGATTCCCTCCGGGAACAGGGGACGTTACGCAGTTCCCTCCTTCAGAAGGAACTGCACAAGTAGGCGGACAGGCGCGCCGGTCGGGCCGGGAGCGTACCCCATTCTCTCCTTTTCGCGCCACGCGACGCCGGCGATGTCCAGGTGGACCCACGGCGTATCGCCGGCGAACTCCTTCAGGAAATACCCCGCGGTGATCGTTCCCGCCTCGGGGCCTCCGATGTTCTTCAGGTCCCCGATGTCGCTTTTTATCTGCTCGAAGTATTCCTCGTGCATCGGCAGCTCCCAGGCCTTCTCGCCCGATACGGCGGAAGCCGCCTTCATCCGCAGGAGAAGCCGCTCGTCGTTTCCCATCATGGCCATGGTAACGCTTCCAAGCGCGACTACGCATGCTCCGGTCAGCGTTGCGGCATCGATCATCGCGGCGGGGCGGTACCGTTTCTTCGCGTAGGTGATGGCGTCCGCAAGGATGACCCTTCCCTCGGCGTCCGTTGAGAGAACTTCCACGGTCTTGCCCGACATCATCCGGATCACGTCACCCGGACGGAAGGCCGTCCCGGACGGCATGTTTTCCACGGCGGGAACAACCGCGACGATGTTCTTCCGGATCCCTAGCGCCGCCGCCGCGCGAAGGGCAGCCAGCATCCCGGCCCCGCCCGCCATGTCATACTTCATCTTCTCCATGCCTTCCCACTTCTTTAGCGAGATGCCGCCCGTATCGAAGGTCACTCCCTTGCCCACGAGCGCGATCCAGTTTCCGCCTGGACGCCCGCCGCGGTACTCGGCGACGATCAGCCTCGGGGCGATCTCGCTCCCCTTCCCTACGGCGAGGATGCCCCTCATCTTCAACGCCTGCATCTCGCTCTTGCCGTACACCCGGACCCGGATCTTCCTCCCCGCCCCCGGCGCAAGCCCGTTCGCCAGCCCTCTCGCCGCGCGAGCCAGCCCGTCCGGCCGAAGGTCCGCCGGGGGTGAAGCCACCAGGTCGCGTCCCCAGTTGATCGCCTGCCCCACTTTCACGCCTTCATCGATGCCCTTCTTCATCGTACCTGCGACAGCCCGGCTCCTTTCGATCCACTGGAACCGCTCGATGCG
>JAGVHM010000091.1 GCA_020056545.1 bacterium | reverse complement strand
GGGCCATCGTCAACGTGTCCACGCACTACGCCGACCATCCTTACCTGTTCAGGACGATATACACGGTCTCCAAGATGCTGCTGAAAGGGCTTGCCCTCTCCCTCCGGATGCGGCTCGCCGCGGAAAATATCCGTATCGCCGACGTCGCCCCCTGTCTCATCTCGGGTCCACGGATGGATTGGGTCATGCGCAATTACGCCGGCAAGTTCGCGGAGCAGTTCGGAACGATGCGCGGACTGCGGGGCGCGGAGTCCATGTCGCTGCAGGAGCGCTTCGTCCGCTGCTTCGACCGCTCGCTCCCCTTCCACGACCGCGAAGCGGCGGCGAAGTCCTTCCTTTCGGGACTTCGTGAATGCAGCCTGCCCAAAGGCAAGCGAGATGACCTCGAGTCCTGGTTCGGACGGATAAGGGAGTGGTTCGCGGCAACGGTGCCGGAACACCCGCCCACGAACGAGCAGGTTGCCGATGCGGTGCTATTCGCAGTGAAGAACGCCCGGTTCCTGGAAGATCGCTTCATCGGCGTGTCCACGCTTCCGGGTTTCTCCTCGTTCCCGGGAGGTTACCCGCCGAAGAGGGAAAAGATTTCCGGGGAGCCGTTCCTGTTCCTTTCGCTGGGTTACAGGGAGGGAAACGCCGGCAGGCTTGCGGAGGCGTTACGGGAAAACGGGGCGATCGTCACTTCGCTCGTGGAGAATCACGCGACCCCAGGCCGTGTCGACGTCTCGCGTCCGTCTCCCGGGGCATCGGGGGGAGCGAAACGCCATTCCGCCGAGACGATCGTCCGCGACCTGGACCTTTCAGACCCGCGCCTCCTCGAACCGTGGCTCGACAATACGCTTCTCGGCGGCCCCCCGCCGGCCGGGGCCGTATTTTCCCTCGGGACGTCCACGGCCGGCAAGCCGCTGCTTGGCTTCGGCGTCGAGGAGAAGGAAGGGTTTCTCCTTTTCATGACCAAGGCGCTCAACTCACTTGCGGAGTCGGCAAGGGCGATAAGGGACCACGGACACCTGATCGTCGTCGTCCCCCCCGGAAATTCCGAGGAGGGACACCTGGTGCGGGCGGCCGCGCGGCAGATGGTCCGCACGCGTCTTGCCGAACAGCATTTCCTCCCCAGTGGGAAAAAGATCCGGCTCAGCCTGCTCTCCGCGCCCTCCGCGCTTGATGAGAAGGCGTTCAATCACCGGGTTGCGGAAATACTCTCGGGAAATGCGCCCCCGGAGGTAGAACCGATACCCGTGGGACGCCCACGCCCATAGTAGTAGAATAGCGCCCGGAGGTCCCGGTGACGGAGCTGGAGCTTGCGCGCGCACAGATGGCGATGATGTTCGCCTTCCACATCATCTTCGCGGTCGCGGGGATGGGGATGCCCCTACTCATGGTCATCGCGGAAGCCGCCCACCGCAGAACCGGGAAGCAGGTGTTTCTCGAACTGGCCAGGAGATGGGCCCGCGGAACTGCCATCCTCTTCGCCGTCGGCGCGGTTTCTGGAACCGTCCTTTCCTTCGAGCTCGGGCTTCTGTGGCCCCGGTTCATGGAGTTCTCCGGAGGGATCATCGGCCTCCCCTTCGCGCTTGAAGGGTTCGCCTTTTTCGCGGAAGCGATATTCCTGGGGATCTACCTGTACGGTTGGGGCAGGGTCTCTCCCGGGCTGCACTTGCTTGCGGGGGTCGGCGTGGCCGTCGGAGGGCTTTTGTCCGGCATCCTCGTGGTCTCCGCCAACGGATGGATGAACAGTCCGGCCGGGTTCGTCCTCCGGGACGGGATGCCCGTCGACATCGACCCGATCGCCGCGATGTTCAACCCGGCGTGGCCGACGACGGCGGTCCACATGTCGCTCGCGGCGTTCGCGGCTTCCGGTTTCGCCGTAGCGGGGATCCATGCGTACAAACTCCTGCGCGACCGGGAGAACCTCTTTCACAGGCATGCGATGGCCATCGCCCTTTGGGTGGGGGGATCGGCCGCGGTCCTGCTTCCCGTCAGCGGCGATTTCAGCGCCAGGTTCGTTGCCAAGGACCAGCCCGTGAAACTCGCCGCCATGGAGGGTCAGTTCCGCACAGAGCGCGGGGCTCCCCTTCGCATCGGCGGGATCCCCGATTCAAAGGCGGGGACGACGAGGTTCGCGATCGAGATTCCTCGGGCGCTTAGCTTGCTTGCCTTTCACGACATGGACGCGGAGGTCAAGGGGCTCGAGGCGTTCCCCAGGGACGATTGGCCGGATCCCCTCCCGGTGCACATCGCGTTCCAGGTCATGGTAGCTTGCGGAACTGCGATGGCCGCCGTCGCCCTCCTTGCCGCCCTGCTTGCCTTCAGAACCCGGGAATCGCTTTTCCGCCCCGGGTTCCTGCTTCCCGCGATATTCTGCAGCCCTCTCGGGATTATCGCGGTAGAGGCTGGTTGGACCGTCACGGAGCTCGGGCGCCAGCCCTGGGTGATCCGCGGCGTCATGCGCACATCCGAAGCGGTGACCCCCGTCACGGGGCTCGCACTCCCCTTCGCTTTCTTCTCGGTTCTCTACCTCGCCCTGGGGTTATCCGCCGCATGGCTGCTTCGGCGGGAGGTGTCGAGGAGCCCTTCATTCCCCGCTAAGGCGGCTGACACGTCTGCCGCCCGGGAGAGGGAGGAATAACGGGTGTACGACTTTTCGACACTGGCGGCGGGAAGCATCCTGGTCTCGCTGGTCCTTTACGCGCTCCTCGGCGGAGCCGATTTCGGCGGCGGCGTATGGGATCTGCTGAGCCACGGCCCCCGCGGGCGCGCCCAGAGGCTTCTAATCGCCCATGCCATCGGCCCCATATGGGAGACGAACCACGTGTGGGTGGTGGTCGCGGTGGTGATTCTGTTCACCGGGTTTCCGAAGGCGTTCGCGCTGATCTCGACCGCGCTTTTTCTTCCCGTCACCCTTCTGCTGGCCGGGATCGTCCTGAGGGGAGCGGCGTTCGCATTCCATTCGTATCACCTCCACGACGAAGGGGGCCGGAACAGCCGCTGGGGAGCGGTCTTCGCCTGCGCAAGCCTCCTCACACCCGTCCTGCTGGGCATCGTGATCGGGGCGGTCTCCTCCGGCGAGATCCGCGCGCACGAAACGTATTCCGTCGGCGCCTCCCTGGCGTGGCTTTCGCCTTTTCCTCTCTCCGTGGGACTCCTGACGCTTGCGGTCTTTTCATATCTCGCATCGGCGTATCTGATACTCGAAACGGACGATCCCGGCCTGCGGGAGGACTTCCGCCTGCGCGCTTTGTGGTCTTCGGCGGCCGTAGCCGCGTTGATGGTAGGCGTCCCTCTTCTGGCGAAGCGCGGCGCCGGGGATTTTTATCACGCCCTGCTGGGGAACGATTGGTCGGCCGGGCTCGTCTTCCTCGCGGCCACGGCCGCGCTCGGCGCGCACGTTTCCCTGATGCTCCGCTCCTTTTCCGTCGCCCGGGCATGCGTGGCTGC
>JAGVHM010000122.1 GCA_020056545.1 bacterium | reverse complement strand
TCATCGCGCAGAACCCCCCGAGCCCCATCGGGGTGATGGTGGACTCCGAGCCCCCGGCGATGACGACGTCGCATGTCCCCCGGCGGATCGCCTCTAACGCTTCCCCGATCGCGTGGCTGGAGGCCGCGCACGCGGTCGTTGTGGTGATGTTGGGCCCCTTGGCGTTGTACTTCATCGCGATGTGCCCCGGGGCGAGATTCGAGATGAGCATCGGGATGAAGAACGGGCTGATCTTTCGCGCCCCTCCTTCGATATACGCCCGGTGGTAATGCTCGAGCGTGGTCAGCCCGCCCAGCCCGCTTCCTATGTATACGCCCACTCGCGGCGCAAGCTCCTCGCTTATGACCAGACCCGAGTCCCCCATCGCAAGTTGCGCGGACGCCATCGCGATATGGATGAACGGGTCCATCCTCTTGATCTCTTTCCGCTCTATGAACTCCTCGGGGTGGAACCCCTTTATCTCGGCGGCGAATTTCGTCGGGAATCCCGCCGTGTCGAATTTGGTTATGAGCGAGACGCCCGACCGTCCGGCGAGAACCGAATCCCACGTCGGCGCCACGCCGATCCCGAGCGGCGTCACCGCCCCCAGACCTGTTATAGCTACTCTACGCATCCGGCTGCCTTTCCGTCCGGGACCCGTTTCCGCCGGCTTCCTTACGGCCGGCGGGAACCGCGGATCCGCGTTATTTCGCGTGGGTCTTGATGTACTCCACCACGTCGTTCACGGTCTTGATCTTTTCCGCTTCCTCGTCGGGTATCTCGATCGCGAACTCCTCTTCCATCTTCATGACCAGCTCCACGATGTCGAGTGAGTCGGCGCCCAGGTCGTCGATGAACGACGCACCGGTAGTCACCTCGTTCACGTCCTTCCCCAACTGCTCCGCCACGATCTCCCTTACCTTTTTTTCGACCGACATTTCCGGCCCTCCCTTTCCCTTAATATGTTCTCACATGTACAGCCCGCCGTTTATTCCGATCACCTGCCCGGTCACGTATCCTGCCGCGTCGGAGGCAAGGTATAGCGCAAGCTCCGCCACCTCCTCCGGCGCCGCGAATCTTCCAAGTGGAATCTGCTGAAGGAACGCCTTCTGGACCGCTTCCGGCAATCCGGCCGTCATGGCGGTCCGGATGAAACCGGGCGCGATCGCGTTCACCGTGATCCCCCGCGAGCCGAGCTCCCGTGCCATCGATCTGGTGAAGCCCGCGATCCCCGCCTTAGCCGCCGAATAGTTCGACTGCCCCGCGTTCCCCATCAGGCCCACCACCGAGCTCATGTTGACGATCCGGCCGCTTCTCTGCTTGATCATGTGCCGGGAAACCGCCTTGGTAAGGAGGAACGTGCCCTTGAGGTTGGTCCTCACCACCGCGTCGAAATCCTCCTCGGACATGCGCATGAGAAGGCTGTCCCGGGTGATCCCCGCGTTGTTCACCAGGATGTCGATCCTCCCCTGCCCGGCGAGTATCGCGGCAACCGCCGACTCTACCTGGGCGGAATCGCCGACGTCGAACATCGCCACCATCCCTTTCCCGCCGGAAGATTCGATGGCGGAAAGCGTTTCACGAGCCGCGGCCTCGTTGGCCACGTCGCTGATCGCCACGAAGGACCCTTCCGCGGCGAACTTCTCCACGATCGCCTTTCCTATTCCACGGGCGGACCCTGTAACCAGTGCCACCTTACCGGCAAGACGCATCGCCTTCCCCCCCATGAAATTCATACCTTCAACGAAGGCAGCCGTTCAAGACAAAAACATTACGCACCAAGCGCCCGGACGGCATCCAGATCTCCCGGAGCGCAAAATGTCAATACCGCGGCGTCCTTCTCTATCCTGCGGACGAGCCCGGAGAGCACCTTCCCGGGGCCCACCTCGATAAACGCCGTGACGCCCATTCCGCGCATCCTCCTGACGCATTCCTCCCACCGTACGGGGGCTACTATCTGGCGAATCAGCGAATCGGACACGTCCGCGCCGGATTGATACGGCTCGGCGGTGACGTTCGCCACCACAGGGAAACTGAAGCCACCCTTCGGAACGGCGCGCAGCTCCGGCGCCAGACGATCGGCTGCCGGCTGCATCAGCGAACAGTGAAACGGCGCGCTGACGGGAAGCGGCAGAACCCTTTTCGCGCCCGCCGTCCACGCCGCCTTGCTTGCCGCGGCCACCGCATCCGCTCCGCCGGAGATGACTATCTGGTCTCCCCCGTTGAAATTCGCAGGCTCCACGACGCCCTTGGCCGCGCCCGCACGGCACGCCCCTTCAACCCATTCACGGGTAAGCCCGATGATGGCGGCCATCGCCCCTTCTCCAACCTTGACCGCCTCCTGCATGTACCTGCCCCTCAGGCGTAGAATGCGCACTGCGCCGCCCACGGGGAGCGCCCCCGCCGCCACGAGCGCGGAGTATTCCCCCAAGGAATGTCCGGCGGCGCATATGGGCCTTATCCCCGTTTCATCCGAAAGAACGCGGTACGCGGCGACGCTCAGCGTGAAGATCGCCGGCTGCGTGTTCTCGGTCAGGCGCAGATCTTCCTCGCTTCCCCTGAAACAGAGGGCGGCGATGTCCATCCCCGCGGCCTCGGACGCTTCCTCGAAGACGGCGCGCGCGGCCGGGAAGGCGTCGTGCAGTTCCCTGCCCATGCCCGCGAACTGCGACGCCTGCCCCGGAAAGATCAGTCCCGTCCCCATCGCCGCACCTGTCACATGCGCAGGAGCGCGGAACCCCAGGTGAGCCCGCCTCCGAACGCAACCAGGAGCACAAGGTCTCCCTTTGAATATCGTCCCTGGCTCTTCGCCTCGGCAAGGGCGATCGGGATGGAGGCGGCCGAGGTGTTTCCGTAACGCTCAAGGTTCATGAAGACCTTTTTCTCGGGAACTCCCAGCCGTTTGCCCACGGCGCTGACTATCCGCTGGTTCGCCTGGTGGGGGATGAACAGGTCGACGTCCTCGACCCCGACGCCGTTATGCTCCAGCGCTTCGAGGCTGACCTCCGCCATTCGTGTCACCGCATGTTTGAAAGTTTCATTCCCCAACATTTTTATGAAGTTCGTCCGGACGGAGGAAGTGCCCGGATTGCAGGGGTCGAGCGTACCGCCGCCGGGACAGTGGATAAGCTCCCAGAGGTTTCCGTCCGAATGGAGATGGCAACTCAATACCCCTTCGCTATCTTCGCACTCCGCAAGCACCACAGCGCCCGCGCCGTCCCCGAACAGTATGCACGTCGACCGGTCGGTGTAATCCACGACCGAGGAGAGGATTTCACCCCCGACGACCAGCGCTTTCTTCCCGCGCCCGGAGCGGATCAACGCATCGGCCACCGAGAGGGAGTAGATGAACCCCGAGCACGCCGCGCCGACGTCCATCGCATACGCCTGCCCGGCCCCGAGCCCCATCTGAACGAAACAGGCCGTGGAGGGGAACGGCATGTCCGGAGTGAGGGTCCCCACCACCACGAAGTCCAGCTCCTTCGGGTCGACGCCGGCGTCCGCAAGCGCCCGCCGGGACGCTTCCATGCACAGCTCGGAGGTTCCGGTCCCCGGCTCGGCGACGTGGCGCACCTTGATCCCGGTCCTCGTGGAGATCCACGAATCGGTCGTGTCGACCATTTTCGCCAAGTCGTCGTTTGTAAGCGTTTTCGGCGGAACGTACATTCCCACGCCGATGATCCTGGACCCCACCTTTACATCCCCCCCTCGTTGCGGCGTCCCGCCTTATTCGGCCGCCGCCGTATCGTCCCGCTCGTGACCGCTGCGCGCCATCGAGGCAGTGATTTCCTCCTCCACGCCGCATTTGTGCAGCGAGCCGGCGAAACGGATGCCGTTCCTCACCGCTTTCATATCGGAAGACCCGTGGCATATCACCACTCCGCCCTTCACCCCCAG
>JAGVHM010000118.1 GCA_020056545.1 bacterium | reverse complement strand
ATCTCCGCGAGCCCCCGGGCGACGGCAACTTCCGCCGCCGCCTGCTGATGCGGGTCGAGCGTGGTGTATACACGGTATCCCGCACGGTACATCTTCCCGTCGTCCAGGCTATCCTCGGCGAACTTCTGGATGTAGTCGGCGAAGTACTCCGCGCCACGCGAAGGCGCCCGCCTCACGTTCGTCCGGACGGGAGTGGAGGCCGCCTTCGTGTATTCCTCCTCCAGGATCATTCCCAGGTGCGCCATCCGTGAGAGAACCCAGTCCCTGCGCTCCCTGGCCGCCGGCGGCATCCGGAGGGGCGAGTAACGGTTGGGCGAGTGTATGATCCCCGCCAGCAGGGCCGACTCTTCGAGGGAGAGCGCGCCGACGCCTTTGGAGAAGTAGAACCGCGACGCCTCCTCGACGCCGTAGATCCCCCGGGAGCCCTCCTGGCCGAGATAGATCTGGTTCAGATAAGCGGCGAGGATCTCCTTCTTCGAGTACCGGATCTCCAGAAGGAGGGCCAGCTCCGCTTCGCGGATTTTCCGCCACAGGCTTTTCTTCGGCGTGAGGAAGAAGTTCCTCGCGAGCTGCTGCGTGATCGTCGAGCCGCCCTGGGCGAACCTCATTTGGCGAAGGTTGACGAGGAAGGCCCGGGCGACCCCGACGGCGTCGATTCCGACATGGGAATGGAAGCGGGCGTCTTCCGCGGCAAGCACGGCGTCCTGCAGGCGCTTCGGGATCGATTCGATAGGCACCGGCCGCCGCGACTCCCTGGCGGGCCCCAGGATCCGGCCGACCTCCTCGGGCTCCAGAAGCGCTTCCTCCAGCGGAGTGCCGGCCTGCGTGGACAGCGTTGCGACGCGGCCGTCCTTTACCGCGATCTCCACCGGAAACTCGCGCTCTTCCTGCTTCCCGTAGCGGAATTTCCTTATGTGGATGCTGATCCGGCCATCCTCCTCGGACCAGGTCCCCGGCTGGCGCGCCGCGCCCGCCACTTTTTTATAGGAGAGCCGCGAAAGCCTTTCCGGGAGGCGCAGGTTGCCCAGGGGGTCGCCGGGATGGATCCGCGTGGGCCGGCCGTAAAGGATGGACGGCGCCTCCCAGGCCCCGCCCGACATCGCGTTCCCGAGCGTGTAGTACAGGTAGCCCGCGCGAACGAGAAGTAACAGCCCGACCGCAGGGAGAAGAACGGCTGGGCGGAAGAAGCGTTTCAGACCCATGAAGAGGATTGCGTCAGAGAGTCCGTCCCGCCGCGGCGACGAATCCGGATATCATCTTCATCGTTTCCCGGAACTTCTCGAACGTGAGCGATTGCGGCCCGTCGGAGAGCGCCTTCTCCGGCTTCGGGTGCACCTCGATCATCAGCCCGTCGGCGCCCGCCGCGACGGCCGCGCACGACATCGGGGGGACGTACGCCGCGTGCCCCGTCCCGTGCGATGGATCGACGATGACGGGAAGGTGCGTCCGCTCGCGCAGCACCGGAATCGCGGACAGGTCGAGAGTGTTCCGCGTGGAGTCCTCGAATGTCCGGATCCCCCGCTCGCACAGGATCACCTGGCGGCTCCCCTCGGACATGCAGTATTCGGCGCTCATCAGGAACTCGGTGATCGTGGTCATCATTCCGCGCTTCAGGAGTATGGGCCTCTTCGATTTGCCGATCCGCTTGAGCAGCGCGAAGTTCTGGATGTTGCGCGCGCCGACCTGGAGAACGTCGGAGTACTCGGAGATCAGCTCGACGTCCACGGGGTTCATCACCTCGGTCACCACGGGCATCCCCGCCTTGTCGCCCGCCGCGCGCAGGATCTTCAGGCCCTTCTTGGCGAGCCCCTGGAACGCGTACGGCGACGTGCGCGGCTTGAACGCCCCTCCGCGCAGCATGTGGGCCCCGGCCGCCTTCACCGCCCGCGCGGTGTCCGTCATCTGCTGCTCGCTCTCGACGGAGCAGGGCCCCGCGATGATGAGGAGCTGTCTGTCTCCCACGGTCACTCCCGGCGCGATCCTGATCACGGTCCGCTCCGGCTTGACCTCGCGGCTGGCGAGCTTGTACGGCCTGAGGATCGGGACCACACGCTCGACGCCGGGAAGCGACTCGAGCGACTGAAGGACGAACTTCCCCCTCTCGTCGCCGATGGCGCCGATCACCTTCCGGGTTTTTCCGTGGATCGTGTGCGGGGTGTACCCAAACTCCTTGATCTTCGCTAGGACGGAGCGTATTTCCGATTTGGAGGCCAGGGCCCCCATGACGATGATCATGAATATCTCCCTTTCGCTGATCGTATTGTACGCGGGGGAAGGCTACCATTATAGGCGAAACGTCCCCTTTATTTCCATCGGGATGGGGGGTATTCTGATCCTGTCCCTGCATATTCGCCGAAGAGACAGAAGGAGACTGGCGATGAAAAGAATCGCGGCAGGGTTGTTCGCGGGATTATTTTGCGTAATCGTTTCATCCTCCGCGCAGGCGGACAGGTACGACCGGTACGAAATGGATAAGGGAGGGCCCCCTCCGCAGCGGAGGGGAGCGGAAGTGCCCCCGCCGAAGCACGCAAGGTACGGACAGCCGTACTTCTTCGGGCACATCGGCGTGTTCGAGCCGAACGGCGACACCGACGGGTTGAAATTCTACGACTCCGGATTGAATTTCGACGTGGGGATAGGATCGCGCGTTTCTCCGGTCCTGGCGGTCGAGGGCGCGATCGGATCGTACTCCACCGACAAGCAGGGGCTTGCGGCGACGGTGGTCCCACTGACCATCGGGGTCCGGGTCATCGTTCCCTCCCCCGTCTTCGAGCCGTACGTGGGCGGCGGCGTCGGGATATATTTCACCGACGTCGATTTCCCCACGCTCAACGGCGCGGGGCAGGTTGTGGGGGTTGCCACGGAGACGAATTCGACCATGGGTGTGTATGGAGTGGCCGGAATCGACGCCTGGCTCAATCCCAAGATGGCGCTTAACCTGGAGGGGAAATACCACTGGGCGCAACCGTCGATCGGGCCGGTCGACGTGAACGTCGGCGGTTGGACGCTCAATCTGGGGATCCGGATATCGTTCTGAGAAGACGCGAACAGGGAGGCCTGCCCCGGATCCTCCTGCTGGGAGGATCCGGGGCTTATTCGCTTCCTGAAGGGACGCTCGGCACGCGTATTTCCCGCAACCGCGTGCGCACGCCGTTCGGTTTTTCCAACCCGGTCCATCTCTGCGAAAAAGACGGGTTCCGCTTTTTGTTCGTTTCGCGCCACGGCGAGCGCGGATACGAGAAGACGGCGCCTTTCGTGAACTACCGGGCCAACATCTACGCCGCAAAATCACTGGGGGTCGAGCGGGTGATCGCGTGGACCGGTCCGGGGATCATCTCGGCCGGGCATCGCCCCGGCGATCTGGTCCTTCCTGACGACCTCCTTGATTTCACGAGGAACCGCCCATCCACATTCTATGAAGGAAAGGGGATCGGCTTCATCCGGCAGTTCCCCGTTTTTTGCGCGGCGATGCGCGCGGCGCTGTTGGATGCCTGGAGGGATGGCCGGCGCGGGATCAAGATGCGCGAAGGAGGGACGTACGCCTGCACCGAGGGGCCGAGGCTGGAGACCCCCGCTGAAATCCGCTTCCTCGCATCCGCGGGCGCTGACATGGTGGGGATGACGCTGTGCCCGGAGGCGTTCCTTGCAAGGGAACTCGAGATTTGCTACGCGCCGGTCGCCTACCTGACGAACTACGCGGAAGGCGTGAAGCCGCTGCCATACCGGCGAGGAAAACTCTTCGAGGGGATGCTGCCGGAAGACGCGGCCGCCCGGGTGGATAGGGCGAAGAACGCCATCCCCGCACTGGCGATCGCGGCCGCCGGTTTGCTTTCCGGGCGGAAAAGGGATTGCCCCTGCGCCGTATCGATGGAAAGATACCGCAGCAGGGGGATCATCGGCGACGATTTCCGGGATTGGGTGTCTCCACCTAGGCGGAGGGACGGTTGAAGGTTCGCGAGGAACAGCTGCATCACATCTGCAGGACGCTCCTTTCCCGCTGGAAAGAGAAGGGGATGATCAGGCCGAAGGTCTCCTTGGAAGTTCTCCTGGCGAAGATGATCGGGGAGGTCTCGGCGGACATCAAGCGGGAGGAGGCGCTCGACCGCGAGGTCGAGGCCCTGATGGAGAAGCATTCCCGGGAGCTGTCCCAATCGCAGGCCAGCGCGCACCTCATGTTCCAGAAGATCAAGGAGCGCCTCGCGAAAGAGCGGGGGATCGTCCTTTGAGCGTCCCGGACCCGCAGGGAGAAACGCGTTGCGACTGACCGAAGACCGCATATCCCACCTGGCCCGCAGGATGATGGATCGGCTCTACAAGGACGACCTTGCGGATTTCCCCGACGAGGGGATGGCCCTGCGCGAGGCCAAGGCCGCCTTCCAGGCGTACATGCGGGCCGGAGACGAGGTGGACTCCTTCGTCCGGCAGAAGATCGGAAAGCTCTCCCGCCGCGTCCCCGAAGGGGGCAGGGAGTGGGATATCCTCTACCGTAAATACTTCGAGGAGGAGATTGCGAAGCGCAAGCTTTAGGCAGTACCCCGCCGTTCCCTAAGCCACCCCCTTGACATCCCCCCGGCAGGACGGATATATTGGTTTTTAGCACTCACCTCTATTGAGTGCTAACAAACCGGATGGCCGCCATCCCAATAAAAACCGCAGGAGGAGATGCCATGAAAGTGAAGCCTTTGCAGGACAGGGTCCTCGTCAAGCGCGTCGAAGAGGAAACCAAGACCAAGGGAGGGATCATCATTCCCGACAGCGCCAAGGAAAAGCCCCAGGAGGGGCTGGTCGTAGCCGCCGGGCCCGGCAAGGTGACCGACACCGGGACCCGCGTTACCCCCGAGGTCAAGAAGGGCGACCGGATCCTCTTTGGAAAATATTCCGGGTCCGAGATCAAGGTCGACGGCGTGGAGCACCTGATCCTTCGCGAGGACGACATCCTCGCCATTCTCGAAAAGTAACGATCCCCCTACCTACTACATGAAGGACTAAAAAGGAGGAATTACCCGATGGCGAAACAGCTGAAATTCAGTGAGGAGGCCCGCGCCGCGATCAAGATCGGCGTCGACGTCCTGACCGACGCGGTCAAGGCGACGCTGGGACCCCGCGGCCGCAACGTGATCATCGAGAAGTCGTTCGGCTCCCCGCTGGTCACCAAGGACGGCGTGACGGTGGCCAAGGAGATCGAGCTTGCCGATAAGTTCCAGGACATGGGCGCCCAGATGGTGAGGGAGGTCGCCTCCAAGACGAGCGACGTGGCGGGCGACGGGACCACGACCGCGACCTTGCTCGCGCAGAAGATCTACCAGGAGGGCTCCAAGCTCGTGGCGGCCGGCTACAACCCGATGGACCTCAAGCGCGGGATCGACAAGGCGGTGGCGGCGGTGGCGGGGGAACTGAAGAAGATGTCGAAGGCGACCAAGGACCCGAAGGAGATCGCCCAGGTCGGCACGATCTCCGCGAACAACGACGAGACGATCGGGAACATCATCTCCGAGGCGATGGCCAAGGTCGGCAAGGAAGGCGTCATCACCGTCGAGGAGGCCAAGGGGATGGAGACCACCCTCGAGATCGTCGAGGGGATGCAGTTCGACCGCGGCTACCTCTCCCCGTACTTCGTCACCGACCCCGAGAGGATGGAAGTGATCCTCGAGGACCCGTACATACTCATCCATGAGAAGAAGATCTCAAACATGAAGGATCTGCTCCCGCTGCTCGAGCAGATCGCCCGCTCCGGCAAGCCGCTGCTCATCGTTGCGGAAGAGGTCGAGGGAGAGGCGCTGGCCACCCTGGTGGTCAACAAGCTGCGCGGTACTCTGCACGCATCCGCCGTCAAGGCCCCCGGCTTCGGCGACCGCCGGAAGGCGATGCTCGAGGACATCGCGGTCCTCACCGGCGGCAAGGCGATCGCGGAAGAGATGGGAGTCAAGCTCGAAGCGGTCCAGCTGACCGATCTGGGGCGGGCCAAGCGGGTCGTGATCGACAAGGACAACACCACGATCATCGACGGCGCCGGGAAGAAGGCCGACATCGAGGGCCGTGTGAAGCAGATCCGCGCGCAGGTCGAGGAGACCACCTCGGACTACGATAAGGAAAAGCTCCAGGAGCGGCTGGCGAAGCTCGTCGGGGGCGTGGCCGTCATCAACGTAGGCGCGGCCACCGAGACCGAGATGAAGGAGAAGAAGGCGCGCGTCGAGGACGCGCTGCACGCAACCCGGGCGGCCGTGGAGGAGGGGATCGTGGCCGGCGGCGGCGTGGCGTACATCCGCGCGGCGTCCGTGCTGGATTCCCTCAAGCTAGACCATGACCAGCAGGCGGGGATCGACATCGTCCGGAAGGCGCTTTTCGAACCGGCGAAGCAGATCGCGATCAACGCGGGCCAGGACGGCGGCGTGGTCGTGGACAAGATCAAGAGCGGGAAGGGCGCTTACGGCTTCAACGCCTCCACCGAGGAGTTCGAGGACCTGATAAAGGCCGGGATCCTCGACCCGACGAAGGTTACCCGCGTCGCGCTCCAGAACGCCGCGTCGGTCGCGGGCCTCATGATCACCACGGAGTGCGCGATCGCCGAGAAGCCGGAAGAGAAGGAGAAAATGCCTCCGATGCCCATGGGCGGCGGCGGCGGCGGAATGTATTAACATAAGAACCGGGACGTTCCTTGAAACTCGAGGAACGGATCGATCCCGGCAGGCATCTTATATATAAGAAAAGGGACGCCGCAGTCGGACGACGGACCGCGGCGTCCCGCAACTTTGGAGGAATGTCCGTGCCGATCTACGAATACGAGTGCAACAAGTGCAACGGGGTGACCGAGCGGATCGAGGGGATCCACGAACCCTCATTGAAGAAGTGCCCATCCTGCGGCGGCAGGGTTCACAAGAGAATGTCCTCCGGGGCGTTCGTGCTGAAGGGGTCGGGGTTTTACGCCACCGACTACGCCCATAAGGGAAACGGGAAAGGTGAAGGAAAGCCCGCATCCTGTCCCGCCGCCGGAGGAGAAGCATCCCCCGCATGCGCCGGCTGCCCGAAGGCCGAGTAAGACCGCCCGAGCTTCTTCCGCTTGCCCCTCCCCTGTGAATTGATGTAGATAGTTACTTCGATTCCCAAACGGAGGACCGTTTCATGCCCGCAAGCCTGATCGACGGAAAGGCCATCGGAGCCGCCATCCGCGCGGAGATCAAGGAAAGAACCGCGCAGTTCACGCAACGTACGGGTATAGTTCCCTGCCTCGCCGCCGTGCTCGTGGGCGAAGACCCGGCCTCCCGCGTCTACGTCCGCAACAAGGGGAAAGCGTGCGTCGAGGCGGGCATGCTGTCCCGGCAGATCGATCTCCCCGCGTCCACGCCGGAAGAAGAGCTGTTGGACCTCGTTGTGCAGCTGAACGCGGACGAATCCGTGCACGGTATCCTGGTCCAGCTCCCGCTTCCCGACCAGATAGAGGAATCGAAGGTGATCGAGGCGATATCTCCGGAGAAGGACGTCGACGGGTTCCACCCGGTGAGCGCAGGGCGTCTTCTCACCGGACAGGCGGGTTTCGTCCCCTGCACGCCTTACGGCATCCTCAAACTTCTCGATTACGAAAAGGTGGATCTGAAAGGGAAGCACGCCGTCGTCGTCGGGCGGAGCAACATAGTCGGGAAACCGGTGGCCCTTCTGCTTCTTGCCCGGCACGCCACCGTGACCCTCTGCCATTCCCGGACACAGGACCTGCCGGGTGTGGTCAGGTCGGCGGACGTGGTCGTGGCGGCGGTGGGGAGGGCCGAGATGGTCCGTGGATCCTGGATCAGGCCGGGTGCGGTCGTCATCGACGTGGGGATCAACCGGCTGCCCGACGGCAGGCTCGTGGGCGACGTGGCGTTCGAGGAGGCCAGGGCCGTGGCGGGGAAGATCACGCCGGTCCCGGGGGGAGTCGGGCCGATGACCATCACGATGCTTCTACACAATACGCTGGAAGCCGCCTTGCTTCAGGCGGAGCGGAGCCGCTCCTGAACCCCCTCCCGACCGATCGGCGGTACGCGCGTACCCACGTGTGGGCGCGCATGGATGGCGCCGGTCTTGTCCATGTCGGGCTCACACATGTGCCGGGCGGCTATCTCGGGGACGCCGTCTACGTCGAACTTCCCCCCGTGGGCACTGAAGTCGCCTCCGGCGAGCCGATCGGGCTCGTCGAGTCGTCTTCCGCCGTGTGCGAAGTGGTCACCCCCGTATCCGGCGCGATCGTCGGGATCAATCCGGCGGCGGAGCATTCTCCGGAGACGATCACCGCCGATCCGTACGGCGAAGGGTGGCTACTGAGCGTTCGGCCCGCCGATCCCGGGG
Source organism: bacterium (assembly GCA_020056545.1). GTDB lineage: Bacteria > Desulfobacterota > Deferrimicrobia > Deferrimicrobiales > Deferrimicrobiaceae > JAENIX01. The sequence continues at coordinate 1,433 of JAGVHM010000118.1, read as the reverse complement.
AGCTGGACTCGCTGCTCACAGGCGAAGAATACGCCCCGCTGGCGGGAGAAGATTAACTCTTTCGTTTCGTCGTGCGCGTGCCCTGCAGGGGCTACCGCAGGATGCGCGTCTGCGTGACCGTGTAATAGAAGTGGGCCCGGATCTGCAGGTTGGCGATCTTGTACTCGGAAGGGATCGGCGCGTAGGGAGACGCCTTCCGGATGGCTCCCAGCGCCTCATCGTCCAGGATCCTGCTCCCGGACCCGCGGACGAGGGTTACGGATTCCAGTCTTCCGTTGCGACCGACGACGAAGTCGGCGATCACGTCTCCCTCGATGCCGGCCGCTCCCGCGGGGTAGCCCCACACAAGCTCGATCTTGCGCTTGATGCCTGCGAAGTAGGAGATGTACTGGATTTCGGGAGCGTTCAAGGCGGTGAACCTGGTCCCTCCGCCTTCCTCCACGATCCCCCCCTTGTCCCCGGCCTTTCCCCCGCTTCCCACCGCGTTTCCCGAGGTGTTGCCGGATCCGCGGCCGCTGGTTATACCCATGGCGAGGACCATCTTTCCGAGCGACGGGTTAATGTCTTTCAGGGGTTGGCCTGAGCCACCAGATTTTCCGGGCGGCGAAGGCCCCCCGAGGCTTCCAGCCGAGGGGTCCCCTTTCCCCGCGGCACCTGTCGGCTCCCCGACGCGCGCCGTCTGTTGCGCGGCCTCCATCGCCGCGGGAGGCGCCGGCGCTTCCTTCGCGCGGACAGGCTTGAAGCTTTCCTCGGGCGGCATGGCGGGGTTGACGGGCAGGTCGGGGACGCGCCCTGTCATCATCCTTGGAGTCAGTGGTTTCCTGGCGTCCGGCACCGCACGTTTCTCAGGTTTCGGGAGTCCCCCCTCGATGACCCCAGGTTTCGGCGGGAAGAAATCAGTCGCACGCGGAAGATCCGCCAGGTCCACGACCATCACGCTCTCGGCCTTGCGCGCCGACCACGGGACGAGCGCCGCCATCATCAGCCCCACCAGGTGGACGAGGAAAGACAGCATGATGCAGGCCGCGATTGTTCTGTTCTCCGGCATAACTTCACATTATAACAGCCGCTTCCCTCTTTCCAATTGGGGTCGGCGACTGTAAAATGAAAAAACAGGTCTTCCACGCCAAGGAGCGCTTTCACATCATCCCGCTCAGAGACACGATCCCTTCCTCCCGGACGCCTGTGGTCAACTACGCGCTGATCCTTTGCAACACGGCCATCTTCCTCTACCAGGTTTCGCTGGGCGACGCCGCGGCGGATTTCGTATACGCCTACGCGGTCATCCCTTACAGGTTCCTGCACCTGCATCTCTCCCATCCCATCGAGCTCCTCACCCCGCTGTTCGCGATGTTCCTCCACGGAGGATGGCTGCACATCATAGGCAACATGCTCTATCTCTACATCTTCGGCGACAACGTGGAGGACATCCT
>JAGVHM010000170.1 GCA_020056545.1 bacterium | reverse complement strand
GCAGGAGGGGGGCGCAGTGAGGTTAAAGCGCAGACGGGCGATTTGGGAACGAGCGCCCGGCGAGCCACGAACGGAGTCCCCCCTCCGAGGCGGCGCAGCAGGACCCCCGAGCGCAGCAACGGGCAGGGGGTCTTAGTCCGCCTCGGCAAAACAGTTTTATAGTTCCGCCTTTCCCTGCGCTATTTCATATAAAAGGCTTGACACGGTTTCCCCATCTACTAAAATGGCCGTCAGTGGGTAATTGTGGGGAAAGGTGGGTCAAGAGGCCTTTATGATCTTCCGTGGAAGGTTCGAATATACCATCGATCTTAAAGGCCGGGTGAACATCCCCGCCCCCTTCCGCGAGCAGCTCCAGAAATCCGGCCAGGAATCGTTCGTCATAACGAATTACGCCAAATGCATCTACGCCTACCCCGTCGACGACTGGACGCGGATCGAGGAAAAGCTCTCCACCGTCTCCAGCGTTGACCGGAAGCTCAACACCTTCCTCCGTTTCTTCATCGGCGGGGCGGTGGAGGTCGCGCCAGACAAGCAGGGCCGGGTCCTGATCCCCACGTCCCTCAGGACGTACGCGGGACTCGACAAGGATGTCGTGATCACGGGGATGCCCAACCGGTTCGAGATCTGGGCGCAGGAGATGTGGACGGAGGAGATCGGCAGGTTCGAGAAGGAAGGTTTCGAGGATCCCGAGCTCGAGCGGGAGATCAAGTCGCTGAGGATCTGATCCTTGTCGACGGGACATACCCCCGTTCTTTTACAAGAGACGTTGAGACTGCTTTCCCCCGCCCCGGGGGAGGTTTTTCTGGACGGCACGGCCGGCGCGGGCGGCCACGCGGAGGAGATCGCACTGAGAATCGGCCCGGACGGGATCCTGGTCTGCGCCGACGGAGACGCATCGATGCTGGCCCTCGCTGCGGAGCGCCTCCGAGCCTTTCCGTGCGCGCGGCTTGTACATGCGGATTTCTCCGATCTCGAAAGTCTGCGGGAGGCCGCGGACGGGAGGCGCTTCGACGGGATGCTGCTCGATCTCGGGATCTCTTCCGTGCAGCTCGACGATCCCTCTCGCGGCTTTTCATTCCGCGAGGACGGCCCGCTGGACATGCGCCGGAACCAGGAGTCGGGCACACCCGCCGCGCGCGACATACTGCGGAGGGCGAACGAGAAGGAGCTGGCCGACATCTTCTTCCGCTTCGGGGAAGAACGCTTCTCCCGCAGGATCGCGCGGGCGATCGCCGAAAGCCGCAGGAAGGAGCCGGTCGAGCGGACCATGCAGCTGGCGAACCTCGTGAAGCGCTCGATCCCGAGGAAAGCATGGCCAAGGGACATCCACCCCGCCACAAGGGTGTTCCAGGCCCTCCGGATCGCGGTCAACGACGAGCTTGGGTCGCTCGCGGCGTTTCTGGACGGCTTCGCGCAACACCTCGCGGAGGGAGGAAGGACGGCCGTGATCAGTTTCCATTCCCTGGAGGACCGGCTGGTGAAGACTGCCTTCAGGGAGCAGTCGGCCGGGGGGAAGGAATTGCTTACGGTGTTGACCCGCAGGCCGGTCGTTCCGGGGGCGGAGGAAACCATGACGAACCCGCGGGCCAGGAGCGCGAAGCTTCGCGCCGCACGCCGAAACGGATAGGAGGAATGGCGATGCAAAGGATCATGATCGGTAACGGAGTGTGCATGATCACGGAGATCCGCAAGGAGACTCCGGTGTTCCCGTCGGTGCCCAGGCGCCGCCGCCTGGCTGCGCTGTTCGCGGTCGTCCTCGCGGTGGCATTGTTCAACGTCTGGCTCTCCGGCCAGTACTTCAGGATGGGATACGCGGTTTCCTCGTCCCTGGAGGAGCACCGGAGCCTGAAGAAGCAGCAGGATCATCTCAAGACCGAGATCCTCATGCTTCGCAGCCCCGCGCGGATCGAGGCGATCGCTAGAACTCAGCTGGGCATGGTTGCGCCGAAGACGGAGAGGATCATCCGGGTTAGATGAACCCCCGCGCCCGGATCATCCTCGGCGGGCTGGCGGCTATCTATATGCTCGTCGTGCTCCGGGCGTTCCACATCCAGATCCTCGGCGTACAAGACATCAGGGAGAGGGGGGCCAAACAGTACTGCGTGAAGATCCCGCTGGTGCCGCAGCGCGGCGCGATCCTGGACCGGACCGGAAACGAGCTCGCCGTGAGCGTATCCACTAAATCGGTCTTCGTGCAGCCGGCGAAGCTGGCGTCGGTCGACACGGCCGCCGAGATACTGTCCCGTCGGCTCTCCCGCCCCGTTTCCGAACTGCGGAAGCAGCTCTCCTCCGAAAAGGGATTTCTCTGGGTGAAACGCCAGATGCCGTCTTCCGCCGCCGAAGAGGCCGTTCGTGAAATACGCGAGGCTTTGGGGGGAGGAAAGAGGAACGGGTGGGGTGACGAGGGGATCGGGCTCGTCGAGGAGCCGAAGCGATTCTACCCCAACAGGGAACTCGCCTCCTCGCTTCTGGGCTTCACCGACCTGGACAGCGCGGGGATCGAGGGGGTGGAGAAATCCCTCGACAAGTACCTGCGGGGGGAGAGGGCATTCCTGGAATGTGAGCGCGACGCTAAAGGCCGCATCATAGTCCCTTCGTCCATGCCGGTGGAGGTGAATTCCCGGGGAAGCTCGGTGTCGCTGACCATAGACCGCAACGTCCAGCACATAGCGGAAAGCGAGCTGAAGACGGCGGCCGACAAGTACAGGGCTCGTGGAGGGGTTGCGCTCGTTATGCGGCCAAAGACAGGCGAAATCCTGGCCATGGCGACCCTTCCCGCCTACAACCCGAATTCGCCGGCCACCGCCATACCCGAGGCCCGGAAGAACCACGCGCTCACCGACACGTTCGAGCCCGGATCCACGTTCAAGGTGTTCACGATGGCGGCCGCTCTGGAGACGGGGAGTGTGAAGACCTCGGAGAGGATCTTCTGCGAGAACGGCTCCTACAGGTACGCGGGCCGGGTCCTGCACGACGCGCACCCGCACGGATGGCTGACCGTCCCCGAGGTGCTCAAGTATTCGAGCAACATCGGGGTCTCGAAAATAAGCGAGCGGATGGCCCCCGAGCGCTTCTTCGACATGATCCGTTCCTTCGGGTTCGGGACGAAGACCGGGATCGAGCTGATCGGAGAGGTCAACGGGATCATGCCGCCGCGCGCCGGTTTCAGGGGGATCCGCCGCGCCACCGTCTCCTTCGGGCAGGGAATATCGGTGACGCCGATCCAGATGGCAACGGCCTTGTCGGCCGTGGTGAACGGCGGAAAGGTGATGAAGCCGTACATCGTGAAGGAGATACGGGACCCGGAGGGCAAGACCGTCTACCGCGGGGAGCCGAAGGAACTACGCCGCGTCATTTCGCCTAGCACCTCGGAGCAGATGCGCCAGATGATGGGGCTGGTGGTCCAGGAAGACGGCACGGGGACGCAGGCCCGCATCAAGGGGTTCCTCGTCGGCGGCAAGACGGGCACCGCCCAGAAGGTCGAAGTCGGGACGGGGAAATACTCCCCGAACAAGCGGATATCTTCCTTCATCGGTTTCCTGCCGCTCCATGATCCCGAGCTCATGATACTGGTCGTGATCGACGAGCCGAAGGGACAGGTGTACGGCGGCGTGGTGGCGGCCCCGGCCTTCAACCAGATCGCGGTGAAGACCGCCTACTACCTGGGGATCAGCCCGACCGAGCCGATCGCCCGTGCGGTGGCCCGCAAAGAGCCGCTGAATGCGGCCGGGGTTCCGATCACCCGGGTCTCCACGGCGTCCCTGGACAGCGCGATGGTCATGCCGGACCTTCGGGGATTGAGCATGGGAAGGGTGGTGGATGTGATGGGCCGTTATTCGGTGAAGCTCAATCTTGCGGGAACCGGGGTCGCGCGGCAGCAGAGCCCCGCCGCCGGCCGCCTCCTTGCGCCCGGGACGGAATGCAGCGTGATATTCGGAGGGAAATAGAAGAAGGGGATGCGACTGTCCAAGGTTCTCGAAAACTTGCCGGCGGCGCAGACGCCGCACGGATCCATGGAGATCGGCGGCATCGCCGTCGATTCGAGAAATGTACGGAAGGGCGACCTGTTCGTCGCACTCCGGGGAGAGCGGGCTGACGGCCACGCGTTCCTTGCGCAGGCGGCCCAAGCCGGGGCCGCGGCGGCCCTGGTGGAGCGGGATGTCGCCTCGAATCCCCTTCCCGCGGTCCGGGTTCCATCCACCGCGGCGGCGCTGCCTATCGCGGCCGCAAGCTTCCACGGGGACCCGTCTTCCAAGATGGCTGTGGTTGGGATAACGGGGACCAACGGGAAGACAACGATAACCTACCTTCTGGAATCGATCTTCGCGGCGGCCGGACGAACGGCGGTTGTCATCGGCACCATCAATTACCGCGTGGGGGGTGAGGTCATCAGGACAGGCCTTACGACTCCCTTCCCCCATGAACTTCAGGAG
>JAGVHM010000093.1 GCA_020056545.1 bacterium | reverse complement strand
CGCCGCCAAGGCCGATTCTTGCGATTCGCGGACTGCACCGCCAGCACGAGCCCGAAGGCGGCCGCAACCCCGATCGCGGGCGCCCCCCGGACCACCATCGTCCGTATCGCGCCGGCGACCCCTTCCGCGCCGGAATACCGCCGCACCGTTTCCCTGCCGGGGAGAACACGCTGGTCAAGGAGCAGCAACGCATCCCCCGTCCACTCGATCGTACGGAACGGCAACCCTACTTCCTCTCTTTCAGGGAATGAAACCATGCCACCTGGCGAAGGACCCGCTCCCGGACCTCGCGCGGGGCCCGCGGAGGTGATAGCGCCTTCCCCTCCCGCATCGCCGGCAGGAGGAGAAATTCCATCGCTTCCCCGCAGCCGCACCTCTGCGGCCCCGCGGACTCCGGCACGACCTTCCGCGAAAGGCAGGCGGTACAGCCTGCGACCTGCTTCCCTCCGGAGTGCTTCCCGCGCTTCGTGAACGGCACGCCTTCCACCTCTACGATGTCCAGCGCAAAATCGAGAGTCGGAGCGTTGGAGAGCGCGTTCCCGACGCCGAACCCGTCGACGACCTCGGCAAGAGCGCGGACTTCCTCCTCCCCGAGGCCGCCCGAGGCGTAGATCTTCACATGTGCGAACCCCCGGAGGTCGAGTTCCCACCGGACCTCCTGGATGATTCTGCGGAAATCCCCACGTCGCGAGGAAGGCGTGTCAAGGCGCACGCCGGAAAGCCGCTCTCCAAGCGCCTCCGCAACACGGAGGGCTTCGAACTTCTCGTCCTGCAGCGTGTCGATGAGGCAGATCCGCGGAACCGCCGGGTCCACGGCGGCGTCAAATGCGCGTATCGCCGATACCGTGTCTCCAATCACGAGAACGAGAGCGTGGGGCATCGTGCCCACCGGCTTTTCGCCCAGATAATCGGCGCTGCGGACCACGGATACGGCATCCGCCCCGCCGATAAAGGCGCTGCGGTCTATGATCGTGGAAAGAGCGGGGTGCATCCGGCGCGCCCCGAAACTCAAGACCGGTTTTTCACCCGCGAGGCGCTTGATCCGGGACGCCCTGGTTGCGATGCCGGAGGCCTGGCAGATGATCCCCAGCATCGCGGTCTCCATCTCGCAGAACTCCCCGTACGGACCTTCGATGGAAAAGACCGGTTCCCCCGCGAAGAAGAGGCTCCCCTCCTCCATCGCCCGCAGGTCGACCTTCCGGCCGGAGAGGAGCGAAAGCATCTCGTCCATGCCGGACAGGATCCCGTACTCGTAGCCTCCCGGCAAACGCTTGATGAAGGCTTCCGCCGTTACCCTTGTGCGGTCCTTCCCCTGCTTCCGCAGAACCTCCATCGTCCGGCGGAAATATATGTCGGTCGTCTCCCCCCGCCGAATCTCTTCCCAGCCGGGGATCGGGTCCATCAAATCTCCTCCTCGTGTCACGCGCGCCGGCGGATCACCCGGACGCCCAGGATCTTCTCCATCTGGTCGAGAGCGAAGGCGTGCGTCTTTCCATCGAGCCCGGCCACGTGCGCCTCGTCCACGGTGACGTTGTAGCCGCGCATGGCGGCGTCCGCGGCGGTGTAAAGGATGCAGATGTTGGTGACGCAGCCGGAAAGCGAAAGGCTCCGGATCCGGCGCCGGCCCAGGACGGACGCAAGCTGAGTGCGATAAAACCCCGAATAGGTTTGCTTGTCGACGACGACGTCCCCAGGTTGCGGGGAGATTTGCGCGACGACGGCCGCACCGTGGGTCCCCGCCACGGCGTGCGGAGGCCATCCCATCCTTTCGAATTCCGGATCGTTCTTCCGATGGGAATCGCACACGTAAACGACAAGCTCCCCGTCTTTTCTCGCACGGAGGATACGGCGGCGCAGCGCAGGCAGTATCGTCCTCGTTTCCGGGACCTCCAGCGGCGCGCCGGGACTGACGAAGTCCTGGAGCATGTCGATGACGAGCAGCGCGCGGCTCCCGGATGCCGTCGTCTTCATCCTATTTCTTCCCGGGCATGAGCATGTCGAACAGCCCTTTCAGCGGTTTCTCCGGCTCGGGGGGGGCCGGCGGCTTCGAAGACTCCGTCCCGGGAGAAGGAGCGCTTTCCTTGGGACGGTCCAGCAGCTTACGGAGCGTCCCCCCGGCGAGCCCCTTTGCAAGCGCCTCGGCGTCGATCGCGATCGCCGGAGACGTGACCGGTCCGGACATCACCAGCGGAATCTCCACGCGGCCGGACGGGCCGGTCAGGAATTTGCCTTCCACCCCGCGCGCGCGATCGGACAGCCCCTTCGGCAGGGCGAGCGTCCCGCGGAAATCGAAGGACCGGTCGAAGCCCAGCGACGCCTTCCCATCAAGACCCATCTTTTCGGATACGATCCGCAGGTTATCCGTGCGGATCTTCCCCGCCTCGACCCGGAAGTCGGCAGCGAGGTCCGAAAACCGCGTCTCCATCGCCTCTCCCCCGCCGGGGGCCAGCTTCGCCGGAGACAGCGTTCCCGCAAGTCCCGACAGGCCCGCCGCCGCGCCCGGCAGATCCACTCCCTTGATTTTACCACCGGCGACCCGGAAGGACCCCGCTCCCGAGGCGGTCCGGGAGAAGTCGTCGAAGTCCCGCGTTCCGCCGCCAAGATCCGCCGTCAGGGATGCGGCGCCGGTGAGGAAATTCTTAAGGCTGGTCTTCCGGGAAAGGATCTCCTCGACCGGCAGGTTCTTCACCGTCACCTTAACGCGGAAATCCGGGCTTGGCGGCTTGAATCCGATCCGCCCTGCGACGGTCGCCTCGCCTCCGTACATCCGCGCCCGCAGGGAGTCGAGGAACAGGGTCCTGTCAACGTAACGTCCGTTCCCTGCAAATTCCTTGAACTCGAGCCCCCTTATCTTGCCGGCGTCTATTGCCATGTCGCCGCGGGCGGAGAATTCCGTTTTCCCGGCCTCCTTTCCCGCGGGGGATGCCTGCTTCGACTCTTTCGCCTTCCCGCCGTCCTCTCCGGGAGGGAACAGCGCGTCGAAGTCCAGGTAAGGCATCCGCAGGCTCACCTGCCCCACGGGCGAGGTCCCCCTGGAAACCGTCCCGCGCAGGGAGAAACGCTGTCCGTTGAAAAGCCCCGCGAGGGGGTGGAAATCGACGGTCTTCGAGGTGATCTCCGCGTGGCCGTCCAGGTCGGCCAGCTCCACCTTCTCTTCCGGAAGACGGAAGGCGACGTTGCCCAGGTCCAGCGAGACGTTCCATGCATCCGCAGCCGACGAGGAGGGCCGCTTCCCTTTTCCCGAGGCGGTAATCCGGCCGGACGGCGACCACCTTGAGAGCCCTCCGCCCCGGTTCTTTGCGAGTTCGGAAAGCGACGCGATCCGGGCTGAAGCGGTCCACTCTCTCGCCCCCGTCGTCGGAACGAGTGCTGCGTTCGCGATCACTCGAAGCGGCGGGAAATGGAGTTCCGCGTTGGAAAGGACGTAAAGGTCCGTGAACCGGCGTCCCTGCGCCACGACGGTGCACGGCGCATCTATGAACTTCCGCAGGCCCGGCATCACGGTCCACCCGGCGCGTGTGAGATCGGCCTCCGCCTCGAACCCCATCGTCTGCGCGTTCCCTGAGGCCTTGATAAGGAGCGTGGCCACCCCTTCGGGCGCCGCCTTCGCAAGCCATGCCGGAGGCTCGGCGAACATGCCGGCGACCTTCCCCATGTCGATCCTGGCGAACGTGACGGTAACGTCCGCTTCCGCGCCCCCCGGCGGGACGGATACCGTTCCTTCCACGCTCAACGGCTGGCCGAACGCCTTCCCTTTGGCGACGAGTCGGGCCGGCATCGGCCCGCCGGCCTTGCCGCCCCCGCGGGTGATGCTGCCCGCAATCTCGATCTCTCCTTGAAGCGCGCCGGCGATCCGTGTCTCCATGCTGAAATCGTTCCGCCTTCCGCCTACCCCCTCGAGGTGGACAGTCAGCGGATCTATCTCCCAGCGCGTCTCCCTCCCGTCCTCCTCCTCGAGGAACAGATGAAGTTTCGCCTCATCGATGGAAAGGGTCTCTATGGCAACCGAGACCGGCTCCCGGGCGGCGGAGGGGGCTGCCCCCTCCTGCCTCGCCAGCCCTTCCGCCATCCGCGTTGCCGAGTGGGTGCCGTCCCGGTAAACCCGGAATGCGACTTCCGGGCGTCGAAGGATGACCCTGCCGAACTCCACCTTGCCTGTGAGAAGCGGCAGGATAGCCACTCGTATTTCGGTTTCGGGCGCCGAGAGGAGATTCTCTTCCGGATGCCCCGTGTCTCCGGAAACGGCAAGGCCTGTGATCTTCAACCCGATCCCGGGGAACAGCGAGAAGGAAACTTTCGCGAAGGCGACCTTGCGGCCCGTCTTCTCTTCCATGAGCGCGATCATGCGCGGCCTGAAGGCCTCGAGGGATATCACCATTGGAAGGAAGACTGCCAGGAGGACCACTGCGATGACGACGACCGATGCGACGACAGCCGCTTTCCGCATAGTCCCTCCCTGTCGGGCTAACGCTACCCAAGCTTCTTGCGCAGCACCTCTTGCACGATCCTGGGATTCGCCTTTCCCCGGGTCTCCTTCATCACCTGGCCGACGAAGAATGAAAGAAGCCCGGACTTTCCGGCGCGGTAGCTATCCACCTCTTTCGGATTCGATGCAAGGACCCTGGAAACGATTTCCTCGAGAGCGCCCGCGTCCGAGACCTGCGTCAGACCCAGCTCATCGCGGATTTCGCGGATCGGTTTCCCGGTCTCTATTGCGATCTCGACCAGCTTCTTGGAAACCGTGGCGGAAATCGCCCCGGTCTCCCGGTCTTCCACGGCGTGGGCGATCGTCTCGGGGAAAAGCTTCCCGGAGGCGATTGATTCTTTCCACTGTATGCACTCGTTGGCCGTGACTTTGTGGTTCCCGCCGAAGAGCGCCGCGGATGCCTCGAAGAAGGCGGCGAGCGCGCGGCTTGCCGAAAGAAGCTCCGCATCGTACTTCGATAAGCCATAGGCCGCCGTGAGGCGGGCGATCTTTTCCGCCGGAAGCTCGGGGATAGTCTTCCGCAGCTCTTCGACCCAGGCCCCGTCCACGACCAGGGGGAGAAGGTCCGGGTCCGGGAAGTACCGGTAATCGTGCGCCTCCTCCTTCCCCCGCATGGATATCGTAATTCCGGCCGCGGCGTCCCACAGCCGGGTCTCCTGCACGACCTTGCCGCCGTCCTCGATCAGCTCGGTCTGGCGGTTTATCTCGTACTCGATGGCCTTCTCCACGTTGCGGAAGGAGTTCATGTTCTTGAGCTCGGCCTTGGTTCCGAATTTCTTCTGTCCCTTCGGACGAACGGAAACGTTCGCGTCGCAGCGGAAGGAGCCCTCCTCCATGTTCCCGTCGCACACCTCCAGATAGACGAGGATGTCCCTCAGGCGCCGAAGATACGCCCCCGCCTCTTCCGGCGTGCGGATGTCGGGCTCGGAGACTATCTCCATCAACGGCACCGAGCAGCGGTTGAGGTCCGCAAGCGACGCTTGCGCCCCGGCGAATTCCCCTTCATGGACGAGTTTGCCTGCATCCTCCTCCATGTGGATCCGGGTGATGCCGATCCTCTTCATGCGCCCGTTCGCCTCGATGTTTACGTGGCCCGCAAGAGCCAGCGGAAGCTCGTACTGGGAGATCTGGTACGCCTTGGGAAGGTCGGGGTAGAAGTAGTTCTTCCGGGCGAAGACGCTTTTCTTCTGGACTTCGCAGGACGTGGCGAGGGCGGTGCGGATCGCGAACTCGACCACGCGGCGGTTAAGGACCGGAAGCACCCCGGGCATGCCGGTGCATACCGGGCAGGTGTTTTCGTTGGGGGGGGCGCCGAAGGCGGTGGAGCAGGCGCAGAAGATCTTGCTTCGCGTGGACAGCTGCGCGTGCACCTCAAGGCCTATGACCGCTTCGAATTCCATGCCCTACGCTCCCGTCCTCGGGGAAATCCGCGGAAGCGGTATGGCCCGCTCGACCGCGGCGGCGGCCGAAAGGACCGTCTCCTCGCAAAAATGTTTTCCGAGGAGCTGCGCGCCGATCGGAAGGCCGTCCCTCGACAGCCCGCACGGCACCGATATCCCGGGGATCCCGGCGAGGTTGCACGGGATCGTGAAGATGTCGGAAAGGTACATCGTCAACGGGTCGTCGGTCCTCTCGCCAAGGCGAAATGCAGGGGTGGGCGATGTGGGAGTGAGGAGCACGTCCGCCTTCGCGAAGGCGTCCTCGAAGTCGCGCCGGATCAGCGTTCGGACCTTCTGGGCTTTACCGTAGTACGCCTCGTAGTATCCGGACGATAGAGCGTAGGTGCCGATCATGATGCGCCGCTTCACCTCTTCGCCGAACCCTTCCGCGCGCGTCCTCGACATCATCTCGATCAACCCGCCGTCGGTCTTCGCACGGTATCCGTACCGCACGCCGTCGTACCGCGCCAGGTTGGATGATGCTTCGGCCGGCGCGATGATGTAATAGACCGACAGCGCGAGTGAAGTGTGGGGAAGCGAAACCTCCACGGCTTTCGCACCCTGCGACGTGAGCGCGGCGAGCGCCTTCTCGACCGCTACCTTCACCGCCGGATCGAGTCCCTCTCCCTCGAAATATTCCTTCGGAAGGCCGACTTTAAGCCCTTTGACGCCTCTCTCCACCGCAGCTGCGTAGTCGGGGACCGGAATGTCCACCGACGTCGAGTCCCTCCGGTCGTGCCCCGAAATGATCGACAGCAATGCCGCCGCGTCCGGGACGGAGCGGGTGATCGGCCCCGCCTGGTCCAGGGAGGAGGCGAACGCTATCAT
>JAGVHM010000171.1 GCA_020056545.1 bacterium | reverse complement strand
GTTCAACGCATACCTCGCGATGCTCTCCTTTCCGACCATGGCCCTGGGGTGGGTCATCAACCTTGTCCAGAGGGGCGGCAGCGCGATGGGCCGCATAAACGAGTTCCTCCGTCTCCCCGCAGAATTTTCCGTTGAGGGGGGCGAAGTCCCAGCCCCTGCCCTCGAATTTCGGAGTCTCCCTACGGAGCTTTCCGTGATGGAGACGGAGACCCCCGAAGCCGGAGGCGTCGCCAGGATTGGGTCGGCGACCACCGCGGCGGAGGGGGCCGGAACCGCTATCGAGTTTCGGGGCCTCTCTTATTCGTACCCCGGAGACGGGCGTGGAGGGGTGCTGAGGGATATCACGTTTTCGGTTCGACCCGGCGAAGTATTGGGGCTGGTGGGCCCGACCGGCGGCGGAAAGAGCACGCTGCTTTCCCTGATCCTGCGGCTTTACCCCGTTCCGCCCGGCGCCGTGTTCTTCGAGGGGAGGGACGTGAACGACATCCCGGTCGACGGGCTGCGACGTTCGATCGCCCTCGTCGCGCAGGACCCATTTCTCTTCTCGGACACGGTTCTTTCGAATATATGCTTCGGGCTTGCGGCGCCGGACGCGGAGGCGGCGCGGCGGGCCGCGGGACAGGCGCGTCTCTTGGCCGAGATAGAGGAAATGCCGGACGGGTTCGATACTGTCATCGGCGAGCGGGGGATCTCGCTTTCCGGCGGGCAGAAGCAGCGGGCCACCATCGCCCGGGCGCTGTGCACAGGCGCACGGGTCCTGCTCATGGACGACGCGCTCTCGTCCGTCGATGCGGAAACCGAACAGGAGATCTTCGAAGAGATCCTTGCCCTGCGCGGCGGCAGGACGATCCTTTTCAGCACGCACCGGATGTCATCCCTTTCCCGCTGCGACCGGATACTCGTCCTTTCCGGCGGGAGGATTGCGGAGGAAGGGACTCACGGCGAGCTGCTCTCTAAACGCGGCGAATACTTCGACCTGTATTCCCGCCAGATGCTCTCCCGGGAGCTGGAGGCGTCTTCGTGAGAGCCGGGCACGAAACGTTTTTTCACGAGGACCGGGTGGATTCGCAGGCCGTGGACCTGCGGCTGCTGCGACGGTTGCTCATGTACCTTCGACCGCACAAGGGGCTGATCGCCCTGGCGCTCATGGGGCTCGCTTTCGGAACGGCCTGCCAGCTTGCGGGGCCCTACCTCATAAAGATCCTGATCGACCGTCACATCACGGCCGGCCGCCTGGAGGGGATGGCGGGATGGATCGGCCTCTACCTCGCCTCCCTGGCCGGAGCCACGGGGTTCCTCTATCTCCAGATGCTCACCGTGTCGGTGCTCGGCCAACGGATCATACTTGCGATCCGGAAGGAGATGTTCTCCCGGCTGGAACGCCTTCCCGTTTCCTTTTTCGACCGCACCCCGACCGGCCGGCTGATGACCCGCCTCACCTCGGACGTGGAGGCGCTCCAGGAGCTAATTTCATCGGGGCTTGTCTCAACCGTCGGGGACGTGGCGGTCCTGCTGGGCATCGCGGCCATCCTCCTGTGGATGAACACCACGCTTGCGCTGGTCACGTTCGCCGTTCTTCCCGTCCTGGTCATCTTCGTGGAGGTGCTGAAAAAATTCATCCGGGAGGCCAACCGGGAAATCAGGAGAATGCTTGCGCGGATGAACGCGTTCCTGCAGGAGCGCGTGACAGGCGTGGCGGCGGTCAAGGCGTTCGTGCAGGAAGACAAGTCGGTCCGTCAGTTCGACGCGCTGAACGAGGATTACGCAGTCGAAAACGTCCGGCTGACCAATTACTACTCCTTCTATTTCCCCGGGGTGGAACTGTTCTCCTCCGTCGCCGTCGCGCTCCTGCTATGGCAGGGCGGCTCGCAGGTCATCTCATCGGCAATCACGTTCGGCACGCTGGTGGCGTTCCTGGAATACGCGCAGAAGTTCTTCAACCCGATAAAGGACATGAGCGACAAGTACAACATCCTCCAGTCGGCCCTGGCCTCCTGCGAGCGGATCTTCCATATTTTGGACGCGGAGCCGGCCCCGGAGTATCTCTCTGCGCTCCCGACGGCTTCCTCCAAGGTCCTGGCCCCCGCGAAGGACTTAGTTATTGCCGCGGGGAGGACCGGCGAGGAGGGGAGTGCGGACGGCGCGACCGGGCCGTCGCCTGTTCCGGCCATCGAGTTCCGGGACGTCTGGTTCACATATGCGGGAAATTCCGGTCCGGATTCCTCACGAAGCCGGGGGCCCGTCCTGCGCGGGGTGTCATTTGAAATCCTCGAGGGTGAAATGGGTGCGATCGTCGGCGCCACGGGCGCGGGAAAGACGACGATCCTGTCCCTTCTCTGTCGTTTATATGAAATCGAGCGCGGCAGGATCCTTCTGTTCGGGAAGGATATCAGGGAGATCCCGAGAGAAGAATTGCGGGGCAGGATTTCCTTGGTCCTGCAGGATCCCTTCCTCTTCTCGGGGTCGGTCCGGGAGAACGTGGAGGCCGGCGGGCCTGCAGTGGACGCCGCGGTCGCGGCCGCAGGGGTCGCCGGGTTCGCGAGCGGTTGGGAAAAAGGTCTTTCAACCGCCGTCGGGGAGCGGGGCGGAAAGCTGTCCGTCGGACAGCGGCAGCTCGTCGCGTTCGCGCGCGCCCTGGCGAGGGAACCGGACGTATTGCTGCTGGACGAGGCCACCTCCAGCGTCGACCCGGTAACCGAAGACGAGATCCGGAAGGCGCTCTCGAACATCCTTTCCGGCCGCACATCGCTCGTCGTCGCCCACCGGCTCTCGACCATCCTGTCCGCCGACCGGATCGTCGTGCTGCACAAGGGGAAGGTCCGCGAAACGGGCACGCACCGTGAGTTGATGGATGCAGGCGGTATCTACCGGCGCCTGTACTTGCTCCAGTTCAACGGGGAAGGCACAGCCTCGGAACCGTAAGAACCGGGACGTCCCTGGGGTTTAAGTAAAGTTTATCGACGTCCCAGTTCTTAGGGCCGGTTGACGGACCACCGTAGAGGGGGTTTTTGGTTCACAAATCGATGTGTTCACAAATCGATCATGCGGTCAGCCTGCATTTCATGTACTATTACTATAACTTTGCCAGGATTCATCAGGCACCAAGGGTGACTCCCGCGATGGAAGCTGGGGTTACAGATCATATATGGTCGGTGGAGGAAATGGCTGGATTATTGGATGGTTATAGTGGGCCAAAGGATAATAATGCCGCCCCCATTGACAAGGGTCACGAATTGGATCATATTAAGTTCTCGGTAATGGGTATTTGCCCCCCGCTGGATCAGCTTTCGGGCCTCTGGCGGGGTTATTTTTTTGTGTGGCGAAAACGTGGCGATTGAACCCTCTGCAAAACGCGCCTTCGCTTTCTTCGACGGTCAGAATCTGTTCCACCACGCCAAGGAAGCCTTCGGCTACACGTTCCCGAATTTTGATCCAAGAAAACTGACGGAAAGCGTCTGCTCGGCCCGGGGTTGGACGATTTCCGGGATTCGTTTCTACACGGGTGTTCCTTCGACCATGGATAAACCCTTCTGGAATCATTTTTGGACGGCAAAAATGGCGGTCATGGGAACACGGGGGATCAAGACCTTTTCGCGGCCCCTGCGTTATCGAAACCAGACGATTAACCTCCCCGATGGGACAACGACGGTAGCACCCGTCGGTCAGGAGAAGGGAGTTGATGTCCGTATCGCCCTGGATATCGTTCGATACGCGCTCGATGATCAGTACGATGTTGCCCTGGTCTTCAGTCAGGATCAGGACCTGTCCGAAGCAGTGGAGGATGTCAAGAAGATCGCCAGGCTCAAGGACCGTTGGATCCGGCTTGCCTGCGCTTTCCCAGTGAGTCCGACCGTCCCGAGAGCGAGGGGAATCAACGGTACCGACTGGGTTCGGATTGATCGGGCAACCTATGATGCCAGTATCGACCCCAATGATTACCGTCCAAAGAACACGCCCTGATATTTATCCGATAATTTATTTTCAAACTGACCCACTGCCCGGCACTGCGCCAATTGGAAAGAGGCGGCGCAGCCGTTGCTTCCTGTACCGCGTGCGCCAGATGTATTATGATTCTCTCTTTAATCCCCAACCGGAGGAGAGTTACGTGACAGCCCAGGCGGTGGTGGAGACGAATTTCCCGGGGATGAAATTACTCGGGCGCGGAAAGGTCCGCGACATCTACGAAGTGGACAACAAGCTCCTGCTGGTGGCCTCCGACCGGCTCTCCGCGTTCGACGTGGTGATGCCGGATGGCATCCCGGGGAAAGGGCAGGTCCTCAACCGTATATCGGCGTTCTGGTTCGGGAAGCTGTCGGCGGTCATCCCCAACCACATGATCACAATCGAGGTGGACGAATTTCCGCAGGCGGCGCGCGCGCACGCAGAGACGCTTAAGGGACGCTCCATGCTGTGCCGGAAGGCGAAGCCGCTTCCGGTGGAATGCGTCGTGCGCGGCTACCTCTCCGGCTCGGGGTGGATGGAATACAAGGAGCGCGGGGAGGTTTGCGGCATTTCCCTTCCGAAAGGGCTCGTGGAGTCCGACCGCCTCACGGGGCCGATCTTCACGCCTGCGACGAAGGAGGAGATTGGGAGCCACGACGAGAACATTTCCTTCGACCGCGCGGAGAAGATTCTCGGCAAGGATATGGCGGGGCGGGTGCGCGACGCGTCCATCGCGTTATACGAGGCCGCGGCGGAGTACGCCCTCGGCCGGGGGATCATCATCGCCGACACGAAGTTCGAGTTCGGGCTTGCGGATGGCAAATTGATCTGGATCGACGAAGCGCTCACGCCGGACTCCTCGCGCTTCTGGCCCGCCGCCGGCTATAAGGCAGGCGGCCCGCAGAAGAGCTTCGACAAGCAGTTCGTCCGCGACTATTTGCTGACGCTTCCCTGGAACAAGACCGCCCCGGGCCCGAAGCTTCCCGACGACGTGATCGAGAAGACCTCGCAGAAATACCGGGAAGCCCTGCGCATCATAACCGGGAAAGACATCTCTTAATGCCCTATTTCAGTCATATAGCAATGCGGACGCAGGGCGCAGCGGGTGGCTTCCACGGAGCGGCGTATGGAGCGGAGGGATAGATTGCGTCGAAGCGGAATCCGCAGTGAGCGGGCGAAGGTCGCGAACGTAGCTCCGGGGAAGTC
>JAGVHM010000062.1 GCA_020056545.1 bacterium | reverse complement strand
TCTTGGAAGCTCCGGACAGGAACACGCCGGAGGGGATGCGGGACCGGGCGATGCTCATGCTCATGTACGCGGCGGGGCTGCGGGCCTCCGAGGTCGTCTCGCTCGGGTTTTCGAACGTCGACATGAACGCCGGCTTCCTGCGGGTGCTCGGCAAGGGAGGGAAGGAGCGCGTCGTTCCGGTGGCGGAAAGCGCCCTTGACGCGCTGCGGGAATACGCGAGGCACTGGCGCCCGAAGTTCCTGAAAAACAGGCCGACAAGCGCGCTGTTCCTGAGCAGGCTCGGGCGCCCGGTCACCCGCCAGACCCTTTGGAACCGGATCGGGCGTTGGGCACGCACGGCCGGGGTGAGAATAAGGATCTCCCCCCACACCCTGCGCCACTCGTTCGCTTCGCACCTTCTGGCGGGCGGGGCGGATCTGAGGGCGGTGCAGGCGATGCTCGGGCACGCGGACATCTCGACCACGCAGATCTACACGCACGTGACTCCGGAGCGGCTCCGCGAAATCCACCGGAAACACCATCCCCGGGGGTAGGAAAATATATTAAAAAACCCCTTGATCTCCTGTTGCGATTTATCCCCGACGGCGTTATAAAGTAAAGCGGTACGTTCTGTATACAGCGTACAATCTTCGACCCGGGAAAAAAAATCCAAAGAGAAGGGGTATTGTCATGCAATTTTTGTCGAGCAGCGTAGGCCGGAAGGTCCTGATGGCGGTGACCGGCTTCTTCATGCTCTTTTTCGTCACCGTGCACATGCTGGGTAACTCCACCATCTTCATCGGCCCTGCAGCGCTCAACACCTACGCGGAAAAGCTCCACAGCCTGGGCCCGCTGGTCTGGATCTTCCGCGGCTTCATGGGCCTCATGCTAGTGGTCCACGTCTGGTTCGGCATCCTGCTTACACTGGAAAACAGCGCGGCGAACCCGTCGAAGTACGCGGTGAGCAAGAAGCTCAAGGCGACCTTCTCCAGCGAGACGATGATATGGACGGGAGCGCTGCTCCTTTCCTTCCTCGTCTACCATCTACTGCAGTTCACGGTCCGCATGACCCCCGACATCCTGCCCGACGCGATCGCAAACCGTCCCGGCGACGTCTACAAGATGGTCGTCAACAGCTTCCGCTCCACTTCGATATCCCTGATATACGTGGCCGCGATGATCACGCTGTTCCTTCACTTGAGCCACGGGATCCAGAGCATCTTCCAGAGCGTGGGGTGCAGCAACGACAAGACTCTTCCGGTTTTGACGACGCTCGGAAAGCTGATCAGTCTTCTTTTCCTGGCGGGATACAGCGCCATCCCGGTTCTTATCCTAGCCGGCATTTTGACCAGATAGGGGGTCCACTGTGATACTCGACGGAAAAGCACCGACAGGACCGATCGAAAAGACCTGGGACAAGCACCGCTTCGAGATGAAGCTGGTGAACCCCGCGAACAAGCGCAAGTACAAGATCCTCGTCGTCGGCACCGGATTGGCCGGGGCCTCCGCCGCCGCTTCCCTCGGAGAACTGGGATACAACGTCGAGGCGTTCTGCTATCAGGACAGCCCACGGCGCGCCCATTCCATCGCGGCCCAGGGTGGGATCAACGCCGCCAAGAACTACCCGAACGACGGCGACAGCATCATGCGTCTCTACTACGACACCATCAAGGGGGGCGACTTCCGGTCCCGCGAGGCGGACGTGTGGCGGCTCGCCCAGGTGAGCAACGAGATCATCGACCAGTGCGTGGCGCAGGGCGTCCCCTTCGCCCGCGACTACGCCGGCTACCTGGACAACCGCTCCTTCGGCGGGGCCCAGGTGTCCCGGACCTTCTATGCGCGCGGGCAGACGGGGCAGCAGCTGCTGCTGGGCGCCTACTCGGCCCTTTCCCGCCAGATCAAGCTTGGGACGGTGAAGATGTTCCCCCGCACCGAGATGCTCGACCTCGTCCTGGTGGACGGCGAGGCGAAGGGGATCACTATCCGCGACCTGGTCACCGGCGAAATCCGGGTACACGTGGGGGACGCGGTATGCCTGTGCACGGGCGGATACGCTAACGTCTTCAACCTCTCCACGAACGCGCGGGGATGCAGCGTCACCGCCCTCTGGAAGGCCTACAGGAAGGGCGCCTTCTTCGCCAACCCCTGCTACACGCAGATCCACCCGACCTGCATTCCCCAGGCGGGCGACTACCAGTCGAAACTGACGCTCATGTCCGAGTCCCTGCGCAACGACGGCCGGATCTGGGTCCCCAAGAACAAGGGAGAGAAAAGGGGAGCCAACGAGATCCCCGAAGAGGACCGGGACTACTACCTCGAGCGGAAGTACCCTAGCTTCGGAAACCTGGCACCCCGGGACATCTCGTCGCGGGCGGCAAAGGAAGCATGCGACGACGGCCGGGGCGTGGGGCCGGGCGGTCGAGGCGTATACCTCGATTTCCGCGATTCCATCAAGCGTCTCGGCGAACACGTGATCCGGGAACGGTACGGCAACCTCTTCGAGATGTACGAGCGGATCACCGGGGAAAACGGCTACAAGATACCGATGCGGATCTATCCCGCCTCCCACTATGCGATGGGGGGGCTCTGGGTGGACTACAACATGATGAGCAACATCCCGGGCCTATTCGTCCTGGGCGAGGCGAACTTCTCCGTGCACGGGGCGAACCGTCTCGGCGCGAGCGCCCTCATGCAGGGCTTGGCCGACGGCTACTTCGTCATCCCCTACACGATCGCGCCGTACCTGGCGGGGACCAAGCCGGGGAAGGCGAAGGAAGACCACGCCGAATGCAAGAAGTCGATCGAGGATGTGAAGGGGTATAACAAGAAGCTCCTTTCGATCAAGGGCAGCGAGACTCCCGCCGATTTCATGCGGAAGCTGGGAAACATCACCTGGAACAACGTCGGAATGGGGCGGAGCAAGGAGAGTCTCACCGACGCCATCGCGAAGATCCCGGGCATCAAGGAGGAGTTCTGGAAGAACCTGAAGGTGTCCGGCACCGCCTCCGAGATCAACCAGCAGCTCGAAAACGCGGGACGGACGATCGATTTCATCGAGTTCGCCGAGCTGCTCTGCCGCGACGCGCTGAACCGCGACGAGTCGTGCGGCGCGCACTTCCGGGTGGAGCACCAGTTCGAGGACGGGGAAGCGAAACGGGACGATGCGAATTTCACGTACGTGGCCGCCTGGGGGTTCAAGGGCGACGGCGTCGAGCCCGAGCTCCACAAGGAGCCGCTCGAGTTCAACCTAATCAAACCAGCGGTAAGGAGCTATAAATAATGAGCGGACACAGCGACCATACGACAAAGACCCTCAAGCTGATCGTTTGGCGGCAGGCGGGCCCGGACAAACCCGGCCGCTTCGAGACCTACACCGCGAAAAACATAACCGATCACCATTCTTTCCTCGAGATGCTCGACGTGGTGAACGAGGATCTCATCAAGGAAGGGAAGGAACCGATCGTCTTCGACCACGACTGCCGGGAGGGGATCTGCGGAGTCTGCTCGCAGGTCATCAACGGCGTCCCCCACGGCGGGCAGGAGCGGACCACCGTCTGCCAGCTTCACATGCGCCTGTTCAAGGACGGCGACACGATCTACATCGAGCCGTGGCGGGCCCGGGCATTCCCCATCCTGAAGGACCTGATGGTGAACCGGGGCGCGCTTGACACGATCATCCAGGCAGGCGGGTACACCTCCGCCCACACCGGAGGGGTGCCGGACGCCAATGCGATCCCCATCCCACGGCTGGGACCCTTACAGCGGGTTTACCGAAGAAAACCCGACAAAACATACTTTGTACGCCAGACATATGAGA
>JAGVHM010000069.1 GCA_020056545.1 bacterium | reverse complement strand
GCGAACGACCCGTTCCGGACCTCTTCCAGGATACGCTTCATTTCCTTCCGGGTCTCCTCCGTGACGATCCGCGGGCCGCGGGTCAGGTCCCCGTACTGCGCAGTGTTGCTGATCGAGTACCGCATCGTGGAGATCCCCCCCTCGTAGATGAGGTCCACGATGAGCTTCAGCTCGTGGAGGCACTCGAAGTACGCCATCTCCGGCGAATATCCCGCCTCGACCAGCGTCTCGTATCCCGCAAGCACCAGCGCCGTTGCGCCGCCGCAAAGGACCGCCTGCTCGCCGAACAGGTCCGTCTCGGTCTCCTCGCGGAAGGTCGTCTCGAGCACCCCGGCGCGCGCCGCTCCGATCGACGCCGCGTAGGCGAGAGCGATCTCCCGGCTCTTCCGGGAGGGGTCCTGGTGGACGGCGATCAGGGCCGGCACCCCTTCGCCCCTGAGGTACTGCGCCCGCACCAGGTGGCCGGGGCCCTTCGGGGCCACCATGAACACGTTCACGTCCGGCCGGGGTACGATCTGGCCGAAATGGATGTTGAAACCGTGCGCGAACATCAGGAACGCGCCTTTTTTGAGGTTCGGGGCGACCGACTCCCTGTAGATCCGCCCCTGCAACTCATCCGGTAGAAGCATGCAGACCACGTCCGCCTTCGCGACGGCCGTCGACGCGTCGAAAACCGTGAATCCCGCTTCCTGCGCCTTCTTCGCCGCCGCCCCGCCCGGAAGTTCCCCCACAACCACGTTCATCCCGCTTTCCTTCAGGTTGTTCGCGTGGGCGTGCCCCTGGCTGCCGTACCCCAGTATCGCGATCGTCTTTTTCCTGAGCGTCGCGGGCTTTGCGTCCTTCTCCCTGAATATCTTCACCATCACTCACCCCTCCCTGGAATCCCTCTGAATTGGCTATTCCCTACATGCCCCTGGCGATCGACACCAGTCCGGTGCGAACCACCTCTTTGATGCCGACCGGCCGGAGCAGCTGGAGAAACGCCTTGACCTTCGCCTCGTCGCCGGTCATCTCGACCGTGTAGCACCGGGGCGCGACGTCCACGATCTTCGCACGGAAGATGTCCACCAGACGCAGGACTTCCGTCTTTGTTTCCGGGTCGGCGTTGACCTTGACCAGGACAAGCTCGCGGTCCACGGTTTCGACGCCCGTGAGATCGACGACCTTGATCACGGAGATGAGCTTGTTCAGCTGCTTCAGGATCTGCTCGATGATCTGGTCGTTGCCGCTCGTCACGATCGTCATCCGGGAGACGGACTCGTCCATCGTCTCGGCGACAGATAGCGACTCGATGTTGAACCCGCGGCCCGAGAACAGCCCCGAGACCCGGCTCAAGACCCCGAATTCGTTCTCAACGAACACGGATATGGTGTGGCGCATCGGTTTCTCTCCTTGCCCCGCGCGATAAGTCCGTCAGACGAGCAGCATCTTGGTCAGGGGCGCCCCCGCGGGCACCATCGGGTACACCATCTCGTTCGGGTCGCAGAGGATGTCGATGAACGCCGGCCCCTTCGCGGCGAACCCCTTCTTGAGCACCCCCGCCACCTCCTCTGTCCGGGTCGCGCGGAACCCGGCGGCGCCGTACGCCTCCGCCAGCTTCACGAAGTCGGGGATCTGCGGAAGGCAGGTCTGCGAATATTTCCCCTGGAAGAAGAGCTCCTGCCACTGGCGGACCATCCCCAGCACCCCGTTGTTCAGGATCACCACCTTCACCGGCAGGCGGTACTGGACGGCGGTCGCCAGCTCCTGGATGTTCATCTGGATGCTGCCGTCGCCGGCGATGTCCACCACGAGCTTTCCCGGATTCGCCACCTGGGCGCCTATCGCCGCGGGGAAGCCGTATCCCATCGTCCCCAACCCTCCGGAGGACAGAAAGGTCCGGGGCCGGTCGTATTTGTAGAACTGGGCGGCCCACATCTGGTTCTGACCGACCTCCGTGGCGATGATCGCGTCGCCCTTCGTGATCTCGTAGATCTTCTCGACCACGTACTGCGGCTTGATCTTCCCGGCCGACTTCTTGTAGGAGAGCGGGTGGGTCCTGCCCCACTTCCCGATCTGCTCCCGCCAGGGGGCGATCTTTTCCCGGTACCTCTCCGCTTCCTTGGTCCCCTTGACGAGCTTTATCATCTTCTTGAGCACGTCCTTCAGGTCGCCCACGATCGGGATGTCGACGGGAACGTTCTTCTGGATCGACGTCGGGTCGATGTCCACGTGTATGATTTTCGCGTGGGGGGCGAACTCGTCCACCTTTCCCGTCACCCGGTCGTCGAAGCGCGCGCCCAGCGCCAGGATGAGGTCGCTGTGGGAGATCGCCATGTTGGCATGGTAGGTGCCGTGCATCCCCAGCATCCCCATGTTCAGCGGGTCGGTCCCGGGGTAGGCCCCCATTCCCATAAGCGTCGTCGTCACCGGGATCCCCAGGATGCGCGCGAATTCGGTGAGCATCGAGGCGGCGCTCGACAGGATGATCCCCCCTCCAACGTAGAGGACCGGCCGCTCCTTCTCCATGAGGAGCCTGATGGCGCTCTCCACCTGCTTCGGGTGCCCCTCGTAGTTCGGGTGGTACCCGCGCACGCTGACCTCCTTCGGCAGGACGTACTCCGCCGAGTTCATCAGGACGTCCTTGGGGATGTCGACGAGCACGGGCCCCGGCCTTCCCGTGGAGGCGAGGAAGAAGGCCTCCTTGACGATGCGGGCCAGGTCCTTCGTCTCCTTCACGAGGTAGTTGTGCTTCGTGCACGGACGGGTGATCCCGACGATGTCAGCTTCCTGGAACGCGTCGTTCCCTATCATCAGCGTGGGCACCTGGCCGGTGAACACGACGATGGGGATCGAGTCCATGTACGCCGTGGCGATTCCCGTCACGGTGTTCGTCGCACCGGGGCCGGAGGTCACCAGGGCGACGCCGGTCCTCCCGGAGGCCCGGGCGTAACCGTCGGCCATGTGGACGGCCCCCTGCTCGTGCCGGGTCAGGAAGTGGCGGACCTTCGTGTTCTTGAAGAGCTCGTCGTAGATGTGCAGGACCGCCCCGCCCGGGTAGCCGAACACCACGTCAACGCCGAGATCGCCCAGCGCCTTTACGAAAATTTCCGCTCCGTTCATCTTCACGGCTTTCCCCCCACGGACCTAAAAAAACAGGGACAGTCCTGTCATCCTCTTGCGGTTTATCCACCTCAGTCGTGGACTGCGTTCCTTTTGCGGCCCTGCCAAGTCATCCTCCAGGACCGTCCCTAGGAAATGACCGCGCCCGTACCGGCCGAGCGCACCAGTTTCGCGTACCTCGCGAGGTAGCCGGTCCGGATCTTGGGCGACGGCGCCTTCCACGCCTTGCGGCGGCGGGCAAGCTCCTTCTCGGGGACGTCAAGCGTTAGCTTCCTCTTCGCGATGTCGAGGACGATCCCGTCTCCGTTGCGCACCAGGGCGATCGTTCCGCCGTCCATCGCCTCGGGGGAAACATGCCCGAT
>JAGVHM010000129.1 GCA_020056545.1 bacterium | reverse complement strand
CGGAAGCGGCGATGTTCCAGCGGACCTGGATCCTGGTGTCGGTGGTGTTGACGTGCTGTCCGCCGGGTCCGGAAGACCGGCTGGCGGTGAAGGCAAGTTCGGCCGCCGGGATGGTCAGGCGGCCGTCGATGACCAGATCGTCGGGCATGGAGGTTCACTTTCGCCGGTGCGCGGCCCAACCTGCGACGCTATCATGGCGACGATACAACCGGATCCTCCCCCTTTCAACCGGGTTCAACCGGAAGGACTCGACGTGATCGTTCGCAAGCTGAAAGACGTGGCCCAAGGCCCCGTGGAAATGGAGGGCGCCCAGGGCGTCACCAAGCAACTGGTTCTGGGCAGTGCCGACGGGGCGCCCCATTTCTCGTTCCGCGTCTTCACGGTCATGCCCGGAGGGCATTCGCCCCACCACAGCCATGAGGTCGAGCACTTGAATTACGTGCTCGGCGGCAGCGGGGCACTTGTCGACGGCCAGGGCAACCTGAATCCACTGCAAGCGGGAGACTTCGCCTTCGTCGCGCCGGGGGACGTGCACCAGTTCCGCAATACCGGCGTGGAGCCGTTCGTTTTCCTGTGCGCGGTGCCCAGGGAATACGAGTAGGTATATGAGGGAAGACCGACCAGTTCCGGGGGACCTCGCCCAGATCCCCCGAACTCCAGCCGGTCTTTCCTTTTTTGCGGCAACGTCCAAAGGGGACGTAATAATGGGACCGATACCGAATGTAACCCCACAGGATGAATGAAGGACGTTGCCGTTCCCCCGCCGCCCGTTTTGCGTTCGGAGAGTCGAAGCGACGTTCCTAAAAGCCCGCAGACCTTCGCGCGGATGCACCCCCGGCAGGAATTCTTCGAAGGCCACCCCGTTTTCTGGTACACTTAATCTTGGATTATTCTGCTCGCGGCGTTCCGAGCGAGCGGAATGATTCCGGCTAAAGAAAACTGTAAAATCTTCTCCAAGCCTGCATCCGGGGGCGCGTCCATGGGCTTTTATCACTGGGATCGGCGGGAAGAGGTCGCTAAGACAGGCCCCGGGCAGCCTGTTGAGCGCGGCCAAGCGCCCCGGGATGACGGCGACGCCCTGGACATCGAAAAGCGGCGGCTGCAACTGGCCAGGATCGATCCCGAGGAGTTCTCCTACTTCTTCGACAAGTACCACGACCGGATCTTCCGGTACGTGTACTGGAAGGTCGGGGATCACGACCAGGCCGCGGACCTGACGCTCGAGACCTTCAGCGTCGCCTGGCGCAAGATCGACCGCTTCGCCTGGCAGGGGTATTCCTTCGGGGCTTGGCTGTTCCAGATCGCCCGCGGAATCGTGGGCCACGAGATCCGGCGGCGGGGGGTAAGGCGGGAAACGCCATTCGACCCGGAGCTCCACGAAGCGGGGCATGACCGGACCCCGGAAGCGGAGTACCGGGAAAAGCAGGATCGGGAATTGATCAGGTCGTGCCTGACGCGGTTGCCTGCGGATCGCCACGAAGTGTTCATCCTGTACTACTGGCTGGGGATGACGGTGCGGGAAGTGGCTTTGGTGATGAAACTGCCCGTGGGGACGGTTTCGAGCCACCTCAGGCGGGGACGTGCGACCTTGCGCGGATATCTGGAAGCGCACGGCCTGGAGCAAGGGCTGTCGCCGGGCGTCCTGGAGATCGTCCGGAACGGAACCCGTGAGGATTCCGGTTTGCACCTGGTGGATGGAGGGGAGGCGCCATGACCCGTGACTTCGACACGCTGATCCGGGATGCGGCGCCGGCGGTGCCGGATCCCGGCGAGGTCAGGCGTCTGAACCGGGCTTTGCTCAAGCAGCGGATGGGTCGGGACGTCGTGCGCAAGGCCCGCCGCCGGCGCGTTTCGGTGCTGGCGACGGGCGTGGCCCTGTTGTTCCTCGGCGCGGGCAACGTCGGCGAGCTGGGCAGCGATCACTTCGATCTGGGAAAGGGGCGGGTCCTGGAGAATGTGGGCGGGACCTATTACCAGACCGGTGTCCGCGGCCAGGGGGTGTTCCGGTTGGACGGCCAGACCGAGGAGGAAGCCCTCGAAATCGCGATCCAATCCTATCTGGAGGAGGGCCGGTTCGTCGGGATCACGGGTGTATTCATGGAGAACGCGTATAGTTGGTACCTCAAATTCGAAGTGAAAGCCGGTGACGATGTTGTCATCACCGGAAGAAGCCCCGAGGGCCTGCCCTTGCAGATGAGCAGAGAACTCTACGAGTTCACCATGGCCCACTGGGATGACCTCCTGTCCCGGATTGGCAAGATCCCCGCGCCCAACCCGCGGCGGATCGGGATGACCATTGAGGGACAGACCTACCAGTTCGATTATTGGCGCCTGGTCTACCCGGATTTCGGCCCGGTAGAGTACTACGTCACGGGGTCCCCCCGTTGAGGTCGTAGTCGACCCCCAAATTCACGCCGTTGGAATTGGCTTCGACGGTCTCTTCGCCCGGTTTCGGATCCTCGGTCTTGCACGTGCATACGCACACGACTTCGGCGGCGGCCTGAAGGG
Source organism: bacterium (assembly GCA_020056545.1). Lineage (GTDB taxonomy): Bacteria > Desulfobacterota > Deferrimicrobia > Deferrimicrobiales > Deferrimicrobiaceae > JAENIX01. Next base: position 439 of record JAGVHM010000129.1, on the reverse strand, counting down.
TCTGGTCCTGGGGGAGATCTTCCTGGAGCTTCTTGAACATGACCTTCTTAGGCATGACATAGTCCTTTCGTATAGGCGGGCATCCTAATTATATGGAAGTGTATGGATTCACCGCAAAAAATTTGCCCGTTCCTTTCCCGCCTTCAAGACCCGCACCAGCAACTGAAAGTCTTCCTCGACGGCGCGGCGGATCCCCGGGCAGACGCTCACGGTGAGGGATGCGGCCTGGGATTCGCAGAGGGCCTGGTGGGCGTAGCAGACCCGGCAAAGGCGGACGGCCCAGCACTCCCGACAGCCCGCCTCGACTGCCCGGTGGAAATCCTCCCGCAGTCCCTGCACCAGGTCGGACCGAATGCCTTCGTTCACCGACCCGAGCACCACGAGGTCGCCGGTGCGCTCGCAAGGCTGGTAGCGGCCGTCCACCGTGACGTGCAGCTTG
>JAGVHM010000127.1 GCA_020056545.1 bacterium | reverse complement strand
TGGGGGCGGAAGCGGCAGTTCCTGTTGACGTAACCGATGCAAATCCCGTAAATTAGCGATTTCGACCACACGGGGATCGACAGGAGAGCCGGTTCGTAAATGTTCGAGAACCTGACGGAAAAATTCCAGGGTGTTTTAAAGACGCTTCGCGGGCAGGGCCGCATCTCGGAGGGGAACATCGAGGCGGCGGTACGCGAGGTCCGGCTGGCGCTCCTGGAGGCCGACGTCAACTACAACGTCGTCAAGGAATTCGCCGCCGCGATCAAGGAGAAGGCGCTGGGCGCCGAGGTGCTCGCCTCCCTTACTCCCGATCAGCATTTCATCAAGATCGTGCATGCCGAACTGGCGAAGATGGTGGGGGGAGAGGCGCAGGATCTCAACCTTGCGAGGCGTCCCCCGGTTCCGTTGATGCTGGTCGGGCTGCAGGGTTCCGGGAAGACGACCACCTGCGGCAAGCTTGCCCTGCTCCTGCAGAAGAGGAAGCGGCGGCCGTTTCTCGTCCCGGCTGACGTCTACCGTCCGGCGGCGATCGAGCAGCTTAAAGTCCTCGGCGGGCAGATCGGCATACCGGTCTACGACAGCGACCCGGGCGCCGCCCCGGTCGACATCTGCCGGGAGGCGGTCCGGTACGCCGACCTTAACGGTTACGATACCGTCCTTCTCGACACCGCGGGAAGGCTCCACATCGACGAGGAGCTGATGGAGGAGCTGCGCCGTATAAAGGCTGCGGTCGATCCCGGCGACATCCTGCTCGTAGCCGACGCGATGACGGGCCAGGACGCCGTCAACGTGGCAAGGACGTTCCACCAGAAACTTGCGCTCTCAGGAGTGATCCTCACCAAGATGGACGGCGACGCGCGTGGCGGTGCGGCGCTCTCCATCAGGGCTGTCACCGGCGCCCCGATCAAATTCGTGGGGGTTGGAGAGAAACTGGACGCTCTCGAGCCGTTCCACCCGGACCGGATGGCCTCACGAATCCTTGGCATGGGCGACATCCTCACGCTGGTGGAGAAGGCGCAGGAGACGATCGACGAGAAGCAGGCGAAGGAGCTGGAGCGTAAGCTCCGGAAGAGCCAGTTCACCCTGGAGGATTTCCGGGAGCAGCTGCTCCGGGTCCGGAAGATGGGTTCGATGGAAGACCTCCTGGGGATGATCCCCGGGATGGGCGGGAAGCTAAAGGAGATGAAGGGAGCGACCCCGGACGAGAATGAGTTGAAAAAAACGATCGCGATAATCGATTCGATGACCATCGAGGAGCGGCGCAACGCGAAGGTTTTGAACGGGAGCCGCCGGAAGCGGATCGCACTGGGAAGCGGCACCACGGTGCAGGAGGTGAACCGGCTGCTGAAGAATTTCCAGCAGGCGGAGGAGATGATAAAGCGGCTTTCCAAGGCAGGCGGCAGGAAAGCGGGAAGGAACCTGCCGTTCTTCTGACAGGATCCGTGGTACGTGGTACATTGATGTTCATCCAATAAAGGAGGGTTTCGAAATGGCGGTAAAGATCCGGCTGACGCGGACGGGCAGGAAGAAGTTTCCTTCCTACCGCGTGGTGGTCGCGGATTCAGAGTCACCCAGGGACGGGAGGTTCATCGAACGGGTAGGCACGTACAACCCGAAGGAAAGTCCCGCACGGTTCCAGGTAGACGAGAAGGTAGTCCTCCGCTGGCTCAACAAGGGGGCCCAGCCCACGGAAACGGTCAGGAGCCTGCTGAAGAAAGCAGGCCTTTGGAAGAAATTCCTTGACGGGAAACGGGAGAAGGCGGCTGACGCCTGATAGCGGTTTCCCGGCGGACGCTTTCCTAGAAACCGGCATGGTGACGGCCGTTCACGGCTTCGCCGGGGAAATCAAGGTGAAAGCGCTATCGGGGAATCCCGCCGGGCTATTGCGGGCGCGCACGCTGCGCCTTGACCGGAAGCAGGCGGGAAGCGGACCGGAAGAACGCAATTACCAGGTGAATGCGGCGCGGCTGTCCGGTGGCTGTGCCGTTTTTGCTTTGCAGGGTGTAGATACCGGGGAGGCGGCACTCGAACTGGTGGGCGCGCGCGTCTTCGTTCCGCGCGCCGATCTTCCTCCCCTGGAACCGGGAGAGCACTTCGTCGCGGACCTCGTGGGATGCGAGGTCATCGCGTCCGGGACTGGCCTTGTCGGCATCGTGGCGGAGGTTATCGCAGGGCCGGTCCACGACTGGCTGGCTATCCGCCGCGACGGCTTGAAAGAGGAAGTCCTCCTGCCGCTGATTTCGGAGTTCGTCCGCGAGGTGGACGCCGCAGGGCGACGTATCGTCGCGACGCCGCCGGAAGGATGGCTGGATGAGAATTGACGTTCTCACGCTTTTCCCCGGCATGTTTTCCGGGCCCCTTGACCACAGCATCCTGCTCAAGGCGCGTGAGGCGGGGTTGCTCACTGTGGCGGCGCACGACTTGAGGGAGTACGCCGAAGGCAGGCACAGGGTCACCGACGAGCCCCCGTTCGGGGGAGGCGGCGGCATGGTGATGAAGCCGGAGCCGATCTTCGCCGGGGTGGAAGCGTTGCGGGAAAAGTTCGGGCAAGGGAAGGCGGTCCTTCTTTCCCCCCAGGGGGAGATGCTCGACTCCGTGCTCGCCCGGCGCCTGTCGGCGGAGGAGCACCTGATCCTGATCTGCGGACGCTACGAGGGGGTCGACCAGCGCGTGGCGGATCACCTGGCCGACCTCGAGGTATCGATCGGAGACTATGTCCTATCAGGCGGGGAGCTGCCCGCCCTCGTGCTGATAGACGCGGTGGCCCGGTTTCTCCCCGGGGTTCTTGGGGATCCTCTGGCGTCCTCGCGCGACTCTTTCGAGGAGGGATTGCTCGAGGGGCCGCAATACACCCGCCCCCGATCGTTCCGCGGCCACACCGTGCCGGAGGTGCTCCTGTCGGGGGACCACGCGGCGGTGGAGAAGTGGCGCCGGGAAGAGGCCCTGCGGAGGACGAGGGAGCGGCGTCCGGACCTTGTCAGGAAAGCGTTGACACCCGGCAAGGGTGTGGAATAGATTATAGGGTCTTGCAGTCATCAGGATACGAAATCAAGAAGGGGTTTTCGCCATGAGTCTCCTCAAGGATCTGGAAACGTCGAAGCTTCGGAGCGACCTCCCCGCGTTCAAGCCG
>JAGVHM010000183.1 GCA_020056545.1 bacterium | reverse complement strand
GGAGATCTACGTCCGCACGCAGGGCCGCCCCGTCCAGGTCGTGACGGACGGCCTGAGGGATCTGCAGGAGGAGTTCGGAGACTCCATAACGATACGCGGGGTGGGCACCACCGGGTCGGGCAGGGAACTCATCGGGGAACTGGTCGGCGCCGACACGGTCCAGGACGAGATCACCGCGCACAAGACCGGCTCCACGTTCATCGGCCGCCGATATTTCGATCAGCCGGTGGACACGATCTTCGAGATAGGGGGGCAGGACTCCAAGTTCATCGGCCTCGAAAACGGGGTCGTGACGGACTTCGCCATGAACGACGCCTGCGCGGCTGGGACGGGATCGTTTCTCGAGGAGCAGGCGGATCGGCTCGGGATCAGCATCAAGGAGGAGTTCGCCAGGCTTGCGCTTTCATCGAAGGCGCCGCTGCGGCTGGGAGAGCGGTGCACGGTGTTCATGGAGCAGGACCTGAACAACTTCCTCCACCAGGGTGCGGACAAGGTCGACATCGTGGCGGGGCTCGCCTATTCCGTGGTCCTGAATTACCTCAACCGGGTGGTCCGGGGCCGCAAAATCGGCGAGACCATCTACTTCCAGGGCGGGACGGCGTACAACGACTCCGTGGCGGCGGCTTTCACCCACATCCTTGGGAAGAAGGTCATTGTCCCGCCGCATAACGGTGTCATCGGCGCCATAGGCATGAGCCTTCTCGCTCGCGACAAGGTGAAGGCTCTGGGGTTGCCTACCAGGTTCCGCGGCTTCGACCTGCAGAAGGTGGACTACCGGCGGCGGGAGTTCGTCTGCAAGGGGTGCACGAATCTCTGCGACATGCAGGAGATACGGATAGAGGAAGCGAAGACCTACTGGGGCGACAAGTGTTCCGAGAAATACAGGAAGGCGGCGCGCACGGATACGCGGCCGGTGGTCGACGACCTGCCGGCGCGCCGCGCCGAATACCTCGATCGCCTGTCGGAAGGCGCCGTCACCGGGCACAGGGGAGTCGTCGGGTACCCGCGGGCCATGTACTACTACGAGCAGTTCCCGTTCTGGCTTGGGTTCCTTTCTTCCGTCGGTTTCGGGGTCAAGATCAGCCCGCGGACCGACAAGACGATCGCACGCGAGGGGTTGGAGCTGACGGTGGCCGAGCCGTGCTACCCCATCCAGGTCGCCCACGGCCACGTCTCGGCGCTCCTTCGCGCCGGGATAGACTTCCTCTTCGTTCCAAACGTCATCAACGCCGAGACGGACCACATGCATACGGAGTCGCACTTCTGCCCGTGGGGCCAGACGCTGCCGTTCGTCCTGGGCGCCGTTCCCAAGTGGGAAAAGGAGCTGCGGCAGAAACTCCTATCCCCCACGGTCCGCTTCAGGGACGGTGAGAAATACGTGCTAGCCGACCTGTTCGAGTGCTTCGGCCCACTGGGGGTGTCGCGGCGCGAAATCAGGGAAGGAATCCGGACCGGCTACAGGGAACAGAGTAAATTCCAGGAGTTCCTGATGGGCCTCGGCCGCGTCGCGGCGTCTGAGGTCGAGAAGGCGGGGGCGAACGCGATCGTCCTCCTGGGGCGCCCGTACAATCTCTACGACAGGGATATAAATCTGAACATCCCGTCCAAGCTTAGGGACCAGTACGGCTCGAACGTCATCCCGGTCGATTTTCTCCCGGTTGACGACATCGACATTCGCGACATACACGACAACATGTTCTGGAACTACGGCAGGAAGATCATCGCGGCGGCCCGTTGGTGCCGGGCCCGGCCTAAGTTCCACCTGATCTACATGACCAATTTCAAGTGCGGCCCGGATTCGTTCATCCGCCATTTCATAACGCGCGCATCGGAGTCGCCGTACCTCTGCCTCCAGTTCGACGGGCACGGCAACGACGCCGGATACATGACCAGGTGCGAGGCGTATCTCGACAGCAAGGGGGTATTGCGCTGGTGGGCGGAAACGTGAGCGGTTCTCCACTCGCAGGACGCACCGTGTTCTTCCCGACGATGACGGAGGCCGGGTCCAGGGCCATCGCGTCGGCTTTCCGTTCGGTCGGCATCGATGCCCGGACGATGCCTCCCTCCGACGAGGAGTCGCTCGTAATCGGGGGGCGGTATTCCTCCGGGGAGGAGTGTCTTCCCCTGAAGGTCACGCTGGGCGATGCGCTGAAGATGCTGGTGCACAGCAGCATCCCTCCGGAGAAGATGGCGATCTTCATGCCGACGTCGGACGGGCCGTGCCGGTTCGGCCAATACGGCTCCTTCATGAAGATGGTCTTCAGGGAGATGGGGTTCGGCGACGTCATGCTTGTGTCCCCGACCTGCGCCGACGGATACAGCGGAGTCGGGGAACACGCGGACGAGCTGATACGGACCGCGTGGCGGGCGCTTGTCTCGAGCGATCTCCTCCAGAAACTTCTTCTCCGGATTCGACCGTACGAAACGGAGAAGGGCGCGGCGGACCGGGCATACGACGAGGCGACCGGAATACTATGCCGGGCCGTCGAAACGACCGGGGAGCCGCAGAAGCGGAAGCTTGCGCGGATGGTCGAGGCCCTGGGCGAGGGACGCGCCCTCCTGCGCAAGGTCCCGGCCGATTTCTCGCGGCCCCGGCCGCTCATCGGAGTCGTGGGCGAGATCTTCTGCCGGCTGAACACGTTCAGCAACGACGACGTGATGCGAAAGGTGGAGGAAGCGGGCGGGGAGTGCTGGATCTCGGACGTGGCGGAATGGGTGTGGTC
>JAGVHM010000133.1 GCA_020056545.1 bacterium | reverse complement strand
GCGGCGTATCCCATTTCGGCAGTCGGGCGAAACGAGGAATCCCCGAACCCGAGGTCGTAGATCACCGCGGTCGGAACGATGGGCACCGGGCCCGCGGGAGTGGGAAACCCGGCTCCCGCCTCTTCAAGGCAGCGCATTACCCCCGCGGCGGCTTCAAGGCCGTACGCGCTTCCCCCCGCGAAAACAAGTGCATGCATGCGTCCGGCGGGATGTGGACGGAGCAGCGAATCCATCTGCCGGGTCCCGGCGGCTTCCCCCCTGATATCGGCGGCCCCCGCGGCCCCGCCGGGAAAACGCAGGACGGTTATTCCGGAACCCCGCGCGGAATCGTGCGCATGCCCAAGCAGTACTCCGGCCACGTCGGTGATCGCTTCAGGCATACCGCCTCCTCACTCGGTATAGTCTTACCGGAGGGCCGGCGGTTCGTCAATCTTGTCGGCGTTGCGGACCGTTGACGGATGTTGACCGGTTGACGGTTCGCGGCGTGGGAACGTACACTTTCCCTTAAGGAGATCATCTATGGAGCCGATCCGCGGACGGGTGCTTGCCCTCGACTTCGGCAGCAGACGCATCGGCGTCGCGATGTCCGACCCCCTCGGAATCATCGCCCAGCAGCTTCCGGCCATCCGGCGGGAAGGGGACCGCAGGGACATCGAGGCGATCGCTTCCCTTGCGAGGGAACACGGCGTGGAAACCGTGGTGATCGGCCTCCCGCTGCATTCGGACGGCACCGAGGGGACCCAGGCCGCCCGGGCAAGGGCGTTCGGGGAGAAGGTACGCGGCAGCCTCGGCCTTCCGGTCGTCCCATGGGACGAACGAATGACCACCGCCCAGGCGGAACGTTACCTAATTGAAGCAGGCGTGCGCAGGGAGAAGCGCAAAGAGGTCCGCGACAGCCTCGCCGCCGCCCTCCTGCTGCAGTCTGCGCTGGACGCCCGGAACAGGGAATAGGCCTCCCGTTGCTCTCGCAAAGGTTCAAGACCCTGCTCGTGCTTCTGCAGGCGGCGGTCGTCGGCCTCGCCTTTCTCCTCATGGACGCGCCCTCCGGGAACGGATGGCGTAAAGCGAAGGTGTATATCCCGAAGGGAAGCGCCGGCTCCGAGGTTGCGCGGCTGCTGGCCGCGAAAAACGTATTGCTGCATCCCGACGTCTTCCGCCTGCTGATCCTGGGCACGGGGACGGGGAAGAAGCTGAAATACGGCGAATACGCTTTCTCCGATCCGCCATCCGCCGTGGAGATCTGGTGGAAGCTTTACCGCGGCGATGTCCTGCGATACCAGGTGACAATACCCGAGGGGTCGAACATCTACGACGTCGCGGAGATCCTGAGGAACAAGGAACTCGCCGATCCGGAGAAGTTTCTCGAAGCAGCTTCATCCCCCGAGGTGCTCGGACGCCTGGGTGTCCCCGGAGCGACTGCGGAAGGCTTTCTCTTCCCGGAAACATACCAGTTTGAAAAAGCGATGTCCCCCGTGGAAATCCTGGAAACGATGGTCCGCCTGTTCCGAAGAAGAGTTCCAACCGAATGGGAAAGCCGCGCCCGGCAGGATGGCTTCTCCCTCCTGCAACTCGTCACCATCGCCTCGATCATCGAAAAGGAAACGGGGGTGAAGGAGGAAGGGCCCCTGGTTTCGGCCGTGATACGCAACCGACTCGCGCTCGGGATGCCTCTCCAGATGGATCCCACGGTGATCTATGGCCTGAGGCTGTTCGGCACGGAGATTACGAAGAAAGACCTGCAGACGCCGTCTCCGTACAACACTTACCTGAATCGCGGGCTGCCTCCAGGCCCCATCGCCAACCCGGGAATCGCGTCCATAAGGGCAGCGCTCTTCCCCGCCGGGACGGATTACCTGTTCTTCGTTTCCAGAAACGACGGCTCCCACACGTTTTCGAGGACACTTCAGGAACACAACCAGGGGGTGGCCTACCTGAGGAAAGACAAATCCGCGGATTAGGACCGCTCGCAGGCGGATGAAGCGGGGAGGCTATTCCTCTACGTCCCCGGCGGGAACCTTCTTGATGCCGTCTTCCGGCTCATCCTTCATGTACTTCTCGTCCCGCTCCAGCTTCTCCTGGCACTCGACGCAGTACTTAGCGAAGGGCATCACCTTGAGCCGCCCCTTCGGGATCTTCACGCCGCACTCCTCGCAGTTGCCGTACGAACCTTCTTCCATACGATCGATAGCGTCGTCCAGCTGCAGCAGCTTCTTCTTCTCCCTGTCGGTGAGGATCATGTCGAGCTCGCGCGTCCGCTCCTCGGAAACGGAGTCGAGGATGTCGCCGATGTCCGGGGCGGTACCCTCGGCGGGGGTCCTGGATCGGCGGGTGATACCCAGCACGAGATCTTCCCTCATGCGGAGCAGCATTTCTTTTTGCGATTTCATGCTCAGCAGGCCCCCAGACCGGATTCAAAAATTACGTTAGTATACCCGCGGACGCACCGGTGTCAACCGGTTTTGCGGGCACCGTTTTCGCGAACAGGTCCCATTCCCTCGCCCCGGTTATCCTCGCACGGCAGAACCGGCCCGCCCGGGAT
>JAGVHM010000132.1 GCA_020056545.1 bacterium | reverse complement strand
GGATCGGTCCGCGACGCGGAAGTGATCGCCGCCGCGGACGAACACGGGATGGCGATGGTGTTCACTGGAGTTCGGCACTTCCGGCATTAGCCGCGGACGGAATATACGGTACAGGAGGGATCTCGTGGGCCTGAAGGTTCTTGTTGTGGGAGGCGGGGGGAGAGAGCACTCGCTGGCCTGGAAAATAGCGATGAGCCCGCTCGTGGAGAAGATCTACGCGGCGCCGGGAAACCCGGGGATCGCGAAACACGCGGAGCTGGTGCCCGTGTCCGTCGACGAGGTTCAGAAGCTGCGGGACTTCGCCGTGGCGAACCGGATCGACCTGACCGTGGTGGGCCCGGAGGCGCCGCTGGTCGCAGGGCTGACCGACGCGCTTGCGAAGGAGGGGCTCCTGGTGTGCGGACCGAGCAAGGCGGCCGCCCAACTGGAAGGATCAAAGGTGTTCACGAAGAACATCCTGGCGAAATACGGGATTCCGACGGCGGACTACCGCGTGTTCGACGATTACGACGACGCCGAGCAGCACGTTCTGACCCATCGCCTCCCGGTCGTGATCAAGGCGGACGGGCTTGCGGCGGGGAAGGGAGTGGCGGTCGCCGGGACGTACGAAGAGGCGGTCGCGTTCCTTAAGGACGTGATGGAGAAGAGGGTCTTCGGCGACGCGGGGGAGAGGGTCGTAGTCGAGGAGTGCCTGACCGGTGAAGAGGCCTCCTACATCGTATTCACCGACGGCGAAAAGATAGTGCCGCTGCCCACGTCGCAGGACCACAAGCGGATCGGCGACGACGACACGGGCCCCAACACGGGCGGGATGGGGGCGTATTCCCCGGCCCCGGTGGTGACGCCCGAGGTCGAAAAGAAGGCGATCAAGAGGATATTCGAGCCGCTGCTGGCCGGGATGCGCGCCGAGGGGATGCCGTTCCGCGGAATATTGTACGGAGGACTCATGGTCGAGCGCGGCGAACCGAAGGTGCTTGAATTCAACGTGCGTTTCGGCGACCCCGAGGCGCAGCCGCTCTTCATGCGCCTTACAAGCGACCTGGTCCCGCTGCTGATCCAGTGCGCGCAGGGAAAGCTCACCGATGCGGAGATGAAAATCGACCCCCGTCCGACCGTTTGCATCGTGATGTCCTCGGGCGGCTACCCCGGATCCTATAAGAAAGGGTTCCCCATCTCCGGCATCGAGGATGCGGAAAAGGAGGGCGGCGTCCAGGTGTTCCACGCGGGGACGGCCCTCAAGGACGGACGGCTGGTGAACAACGGCGGGCGCGTGCTGGGCGTGACGGCGGTGGACAACGACATCCGCAGCGCCATCGGGCGCGGCTACAGGGCGGCGGAAAAGATACATTGGGAGGGAGCGTACTACCGGCGGGACATCGGGAGAAGAGCGCTCCTCCGCAGCGGGGCATAAGACAAACATGACCGCCAAAGTTCTCATTCTCATGGGCAGCAAATCCGACGCGGAGGTGATGGCGGAGACCTCACGCGTTCTCGAAAAGTTCGGTATTCCTTTCTCGACGACCGTCACGTCCGCCCATCGCTCTCCCGGCCGCACGCGGAAACTGGTGCGGGAAGCCGAGGTGAAGGGCTACTCCGTCATAATCGCGGGAGCGGGTATGGCGGCCCATCTGGCCGGCGTCGTGGCCGCGGAGACGGTGCTGCCGGTCGTAGGAGTGCCGCTGGCGGGTTCCCCCCTTTCAGGTCTCGACTCCCTGTTGTCCACTGCGCAGATGCCGGGAGGAGTCCCCGTCGCAACCATGGCCATCGGCAAGGCGGGTGCGCAGAACGCCGCGTACCTGGCGGCGCAGATTCTGGCGCTGTCGGATGCGAAGCTCCGGAGAAAGATCCGGGAGTGGCGGCGCGAAATGGCGGAAGGGGTCGCGGAGACGGCGAAAGAGATCCGATGACCCGTCTGGCGCGCTTCGACGGGACCCATGTCGCCTATTTCCCCCCCGGGATCGTCGAGTCGCTGCAGGCCGGAGGGATGGTCATCTATCCCACCGACACCCTTTACGGGCTGGGGGTCGATCCGGCCTCGCGGGAAGGGCTGCGAAGGCTCCTCGTCCTCAAGGGCAGGGAGGGGAAAAAGGCGATCCCTCTGCTGCTCGGCGACCCTGAACGCGCGACCCGGTGGGCATCGAGCATTTCCGGGACCGCATCGCGCCTGATGGCGAAGTTCTGGCCCGGGGGACTGACCATCGTGATGCCGGCGTTGCCGGACGTTCCGGAGCAGATAACCGGCGGCGGCGGGACCGTGGGGCTGAGAGTTCCGGACCACCCTATCGCGAGGGCGCTCGCAAGGGCCCTGGGAGGGGCGATCACCGGGACGTCGGCGAACCGCGCGGGGAACCCCGGCGACTGGCGGGCTCCCGAGGAGATCGTCCGGGAATTCACGGGGGAAGTCGACTGGGTCCTTTGGGACGCGCCGGCCCCCTCCGCCGTCACCCGGGCGAATGGCGCATCCCGGTCCCCCGGCTCAACGGTCGTGCGGGTCGAGGAAGACGATATTGTGTTCCTGCGGGAAGGGGCGATCCCCTTCCGCGACATCACCGATTTTCTGGGAAAGGGATAACGCCATGGCGATCGTCGCTCCGTTTCGAGGAATCCATTATGATCCAAGGAAGATCGGAGACCTCTCGAAAGTGGTCTCTCAGCCCTACGACGTGATCTCACCTGAGGAGCAGAAGATCCTCCACCGGCGGCACCCCCGGCAGATCGTCTGGGTCGATTTCGGCATGCCAAGGGAGGGGGACGGACCTCAGGACAACAAGTACACCCGCGCCGCCGCCCACTATCGCCAGTGGCTCTCCGACGGAACGCTGGTGCAGGATCCAACGCCCGCTTTTTACTACTACGAGCAGGAGTTCACGATCCCCGGAAAGGGGACCTTCATCCGCAAGGGATACCTGGGCGCGCTCCGCCTTTCCGCATTCGGGGAGGGGGAGGTGCTCCCCCACGAAAAGACCCTTTCAAAGCCGAAGGAGGACCGGCTTGCCCTCATGCGGGTGACGGACGCCAACATGAGCCCCATCTTCGGTCTGTTCTCCGACCCGAAGGACGAGGTTCTTTCCGCGATGCGGAAGGGGATCTCTTCCTCGCCCGACTTCGCGGCGACCGACGACCTGGGAGTCCGGCACAGGGTATGGATGGTGGCGGACCCCGCGGTCCAGAAGGCAGCCGCGGCGAAGATGGCGGACAAGAAGGTCTTCATCGCGGACGGGCATCACCGCTACGAGACCGCCCTCGCCTTCCGGGAGGAGATGCGGAAGAAATTCGGGAAGCGGGAGGACGCGGCGTACGAGCACGTCCTCATGTTCCTGTGCAACATGGACGATGAAGGCATTGTGATACTTCCGACGCACCGAGGGGTCCATTCGCTTCCCGCATTCTCCGAGGAAGAGCTGGCCGCGAAGGTGCGGGCCCTCCTTCCCATGGAGACCCGCATGGGGTCGCCGGAGGATGCGATCCGGGCCCTGGAGGCCGCCGGGAAGAAGGGTAAGGCGATCGCCTGGACCGCCGGAGGGGGGAAGTTCCACCTGATCTCTTTCCCCGAACTTGCGAAGTTCTGCGCGGAGCGGCTGGCGAAGTTCCCCCCTCAGCTGCGCAGCCTCGACGTAGTCCTCCTGCACGGCTTTCTCCTGGAGCAGATGCTGGGCATCACCCCGGAAGCCGTGACCGCGGGTACGTGCGTCAAGTACTACAAGGACCCGGCAAAGGCGGTGTCGGACCTGTCGGCCGGCTCGATCCAGGCCGGGTTTTTCCTTAACTCCGTGACCGTCGAGGAGTTCCGGAACGTGTCGCTCTCCGGCCACGTCCTTCCGCAGAAGTCCACGTTCTTCTACCCGAAGATCCTGACGGGTCTTCT
>JAGVHM010000076.1 GCA_020056545.1 bacterium | reverse complement strand
GCCAACCGGGGAGAGCTGGGGGTGAAGTACGTCTTCAATAACCTCAAGGATGCAGCCGGTCTTTCGGCGGCCCTGGTCGACGCGGACCGGGAGGAAAACTCCTACCAGGAATACCGCGCCTACACCACCTATTCCCCCGCGAAGTGGCGCTTCTCCATGGACGCACTGACGCACCGGTACAAGCAGGCGATCAGCGGGATAAAAGACGCTTATTCCGTTGTGGGCTCGGCCGGGTACAAGCTGTTCGACATCCTCCAGTTGTCGGGAGATCTTACCTATACAAAAAGCCCTAGGTTCAAGGAGGACTACGCCGGCCTCATCAGGGCTACGCTGTCATACGGGACCGGAACGGGAGGGAAGAAATGACGCGACAACTATTCCATAGGATTGTTTTCCACACTTTGGTTGTCGCGCTGCTCTTGGGGTGCTCCGCGGTTTCCAAAACGCCGTCCGTGCCGCAGAAGCACCCGGAGGACCTCGCGGGATGGACGAAGGTGGATTGCCGCGAGTGCCATTCCGACCTCTCCACCGGAGCGCTCAAGCCGTACGACTCTTTCCGGCATTCCACCACGTTCGTCCGGTACCACGGCATGTACAGCCGGCAGGGGCAGAACCTCTGCCAGTCGTGCCACGGGCCCTCGTTCTGCCAGGGATGCCACGCCCGGAAAGAGGAGCTTGCCCCGAATACCCGGATGGGGGACCGCCCCGACATGGCGCTTCCGCACAGGGGAGATTACATCTCGCTGCATCCGCTGGACGGAAGGATGGACCCCGGGTCCTGCTTCCGGTGCCACGGGAACAAGAACGACGCCCGGTGCCGGGCGTGCCACAGGTAAGCCGGAGGATGCCGGAGGGCGTATTGCTAATTAACCGGCGGGAGGGAAAAAAGTCGATGACGGGAACGAGGAATCTCCGGCCGGCTCTGCCGTGCTTATTGATGTTGTTGGCGGGGGCGCTGTTCGCCGCCGGGTGCACGACGGGCGACAACAGCTCCGGCCTGAATCTCATCACCCCGCAGGGAAGCCATCCGGCGGGATTCGCATCCACGCATCCATCGCTGATCCTGTCGCCCTCCGACACGAGTCTCTGCCAGCCGTGCCACGGAGACGCGCTGCGGGGGGGAATCGCGAATGTTTCATGTTTCTCGGCTTCCCGCAACGGCGCAGCCTGCCATCCTGCCGGGACCCACGTTACGGACTGGATGAACATCGACAACTTCGCGGCGTTCCACGGGACCTTTGCGCCCGGCCCGCCGACCTGCGCGAAATGCCACCCGATCGCGGGTCACCCGACATGCACGACGTGCCATTTCAACGACAGCGGAAGCAGGGACTCCGGCCTGTTCACACACGGGGATCCATTCAACCATGGAGGCGGCCAAGTCTCCGTCGGGAACATCTGCGAGAACTGTCATCAGACGAGCCGGATCTTCCGCGCGGGCTCGCCCCCGTCCTGCCTCGACGGTCCGGGAGGCGCCGCGCATCCGGGCAACGAGGGTTGCCACTCCGATACGGTCATCAACCAGACGCTGACAAACCCGCGATTTTAGATTATGGCCGTATAAGGGGAGCGTCAGCCCGATAGAATCGCCCGAAGGCCGCCTATCAGCCGGTCGAGTCCTTCCGCCGCGTTTTCCAGCTTCAGGCTTCCGTAAGCGATCCGCAGGAAACACCCCTGCGTGATCCCGAACGTCCCGCCCGGGATGACCGCGACCCTGTGCTCCCGGATCAGCCGCTCCACAAGCAGCAGATCGTCCATCGACGTGCGCACCTTGGCCAGGAAGTAGAACGCTCCCCGGGAGGCAGGGACAGTCAACAGGTCGGAAGCTTCCGAAAGGCGCGACAGGAGCTGCCGCCGGACCTTGCCGATGATCTCGAGATGCTTCTCGCAGTAGACGCGCCCGACGCGCAGCGCCTCCAGTGCGGCCGCCTGGGAAATCGCCGGCCCGCAGACGATGATCGTGTCCTGGATCTTGATCAGGTCGTCGAATAGGTGTTCCGGCGCCACGAGGAACCCGACGCGCCAGCTCGCCATCCCGTACGCCTTCGACATGCTGTATATCGATATCGTGTGCTCGTCGCCGCCCAGGGATCCCGGGGAGAAGTGCTCCGCTCCTTCGTAGGTGAAATATTCGTACGCCTCGTCGCTGATGTGGTAGATCCCGCGGCGGGCGCAGGTCCGGTTTATCTCCGTGATGGCTTCCTTCGAATAGACCGCTCCGGTGGGGTTGTTCGGAGACACCGTGACGATCGCGCGCGTCCTTGGCGTGATTGCAGCCTCGATCGCGTCGAGCCGGGGTTGATGGTTTTCGTCCGTCGGCACGCAGACCGGACGGCAATCCGCAAGCGCGATCGCCATCTCGTGGTTGAAGTAGTAGGGGGTAAGGAGTACGACCTCGTCCCCGGGGTCGCAGATCGCGAGCACGGCGTTCATGAAGGCCTGGTTGGCGCCGGCGGTGACGATGATCCTCCGCTCGAATGGTGCGTCAATCCCGTTCTCCGCGCGGAGCTTCTCCTCGAAGGCCGCCCGAAGCTCCGGCAGCCCTGCGTCCGGCTTGTACGGGTGGCTGCCGGGGGATGCGAGAAAAGCTTCGACGGCTTTCGCCGCTTCCGGCGGCGGGCCGTAGTACGCCACGCCCTGCCCCAGCGATATCGCGCCAGGTGTTTCCGAGATCCAGCCGGCGACCGTCGGAATGATCGGAAGCTGCACGTTCCTTGCGCGCGCGGAAGGGGCGAACGGATTCATGGCGCGACGACCCGCCGCTCGAACTCCATCG
>JAGVHM010000081.1 GCA_020056545.1 bacterium | reverse complement strand
TGTCGATGGATTGCTTCGAGATGGCGAAGGACAAGGTGATGATGGGCCGGGAGCGCCGGTCGATGATCATCAGCGAGGACGAGAAAAGGTCCACGGCCTATCACGAGGCGGGGCACGCAATCGTGGCGTCGCTTATCCCCGGGGCCGACCCGATCCACAAGGTCAGCATCATCCCGCGTGGAATGGCGCTGGGCATCACGCAGCAGCTGCCGATCGACGAGCGCCACACGTATTCGAGCGAGTACCTGAAAAACAACATCACGATCCTGATGGGGGGCCGCGTCGCCGAGGAGCTGGTGCGCGGGGAGCTAACCACCGGAGCGGGAAACGATATCGAGCGCGCCACGATCATCGCGCGGAAGATGGTCTGCGAGTGGGGGATGAGCGAGAAGATGGGCCCCGTCACCTTCGGGCAGAAGCAGGAGATGGTTTTTCTCGGAAGGGACATCTCCCGGCATAAGGATTTCAGCGAGGCCACGGCGCGGGATATCGATCAGGAAATACGGGACATCGTCACCTCCTGCTACGAGCGGGCGAGGACGATCCTTAAGGTTAATCTCCACGTGCTGCACCAGGTGTCGAAGACCCTCCTTGAAAAGGAGATCATCGACGGCGCCGAGATCAAGCGGATCATAGAGGGGCTGGTGTCCACCTCGGCGGAAGGGCCCCCGGCATCACCGTCCGGATCTCCCGCCTGAACGCGGGAGTTCCGCCGTGATCCGGGTGGCGCACTTCAGGAGCCCGGAGGAGGCGCGCAAACGCCTCTCCTTTCTGGAAGTATCTTCCATCGATGCGGAGCGGCTTTGCTCCGAATTACGGACGTTTCTTGTCTGCATGCCCGAAAACGATGTCGCCCGATTCCTGCTTGATTATTTACCCGCGCGTGGGATCCCGGCGGTCCAGGGGAAAGAGAAAATATTGTATTCCATATCGTCGGCGGAACAGGTTGAAGCATTGATGAAAGAGGGGCCGCAAGCTCTATCCGCGCTGCTCCCTGTCAAAGAGGCGATCGGCCGGTATCTGTCGCGTGATTTCGTCGTGGACTGCCGGGGGCGAAAGATCCTGCTGGGCGGTTCGGCACCGGGTGGATCTCCGCGAATCATGGGAATCCTGAACGTCACACCCGATTCCTTCTCCGACGGGGGGAGATTCAATTCCACGGAGGCGGCTGTCCGTCACGGGATTGCGATGGCGGAAGAGGGGGCGGATATCATCGATGTCGGCGGTGAGTCGACGCGGCCCGGGTCTTCACCGGTGTCGGTCGATGAGGAAATCGTGCGCGTCGTGCCTGTGATCAGCGAGCTGTCGCGGAAGACGGATGCGCTGCTGTCCGTCGATACGACCAAGGCGGCGGTTGCGCGGGAAGCGGTTGCCGCGGGCGCTTGCATCA
This sequence comes from bacterium, assembly GCA_020056545.1. Classification (GTDB taxonomy): domain Bacteria; phylum Desulfobacterota; class Deferrimicrobia; order Deferrimicrobiales; family Deferrimicrobiaceae; genus JAENIX01. Next base: position 4,500 of record JAGVHM010000081.1, on the reverse strand, counting down.
TAAACGATACGAGCGCTCTCGCCGACGATCCGGAGATGGCCAGGTACGCCGCGGAATCCGGATGCGCCGTCGTGCTGATGCACCGGCGTGGAACGCCTTCGACGATGCAGGCGTCCCCGTCATATGGATCGCTGTTCGACGAACTGCTGGAAGAACTCGCAGAACGCGTGGAAGCCGCGGTTCGGTCGGGGATTCAGCGGGAGCGGATACTGGTCGATCCCGGCATCGGGTTCGGGAAGCGATTCGAGGATAACCTGGCGCTTCATCGCCATCTGCCGGACCTGCGCAATCTCGGAAGACCGGTCGTGTTCGGGCCTTCCAGGAAGTCGTTCATAGGCAAGATCACGGGAAAGGATCCGGGCGACCGGGTTTTCGGGACGGCGGCATCCGTGGCGGTTTCCACCTATCTGGGAGCGGACGTCCTGCGGGTACACGATGTGCCGGAAATGAGGGACGTGGTGCGGGTCGTGGCCGCCATCCGGGAATGTTCGGAATGTTGAACTTTCTCCCCGCGGTGCGGTTCGCCGACTTCCTGGACATCCTTGTCGTCGCCTTTATTATTTACTGGATCCTCCTGTTCGTCCGCGGGACCCGGGCCGTCCAGATGCTCCTGGGACTGCTCATCCTTATGGGGATGTTCGTTCTTTCCCGCAGACTTGGGATGGTCACGTTCCAGTGGCTGGTGGGAAATTTCCTCGGCGGGTTGATCATCATCCTCGTCGTGATATTCCAGAGCGAGATCCGCCGGGGGTTGGCAAAGGTGGGGCAGGTTCCGATTTTCGGGCGGGCTCCGGCGGTGCCGAAACCGGATTTCCTGGACGAGCTCGTCAAATGCGTCATGCGGCTTGCGGACGCGAAGATAGGCGCGATCCTTATGATCGAGCGGGAGATGGGGCTCGAGGAGCATGTCGAGCACGGGAAGAAGCTGGATGCCCTCTTTTCATATGACCTTCTGGCGTCGATTCTTTCCACGAAGTCTCCCATGCACGACGGGGCGGTGATTTTGAGGGGGGACCGCGTTTCGGCCGCGGGGATCATCCTGCCCGTCTCGGCGGAATCATCGGTCGTGAAAACGATGGGGACGAGGCACCGGGCGGCATGGGGCGTCTCGGCGGAGTCGGATGCCGTATCCGTGGTTATCTCGGAGGAGACCGGAAACGTCACGGTATTCCACGACCGGCAGATGGAAAGCGCAAGCGGGGCGATGGAATTGCGGGAGATCCTCGGGAGAGTGTTCGGGAAAAGCGGGGAGGAAAATGATTCGGCGGAATGATGTCCTCCAGTTCCTGCGTGGGTTCGCCCGGAAGAACATCGGGCTTAAGATCCTCGCCTTGGCCCTGGCGGTCGTCCTGTGGTGGTTTGTCGCGGGGGAGACCAAGGTGCTGGTCGGGTTCGCCGTCCCTCTCGAGATCCGCAACGTCCCCGCAGGGATGACGGTCACGAACAAGGTTGAGAGGCAGGTGGAAGTTCGCCTTGCAGGGCCCCCGTCGCTGCTCGGCTCGCTCCAGCAGGCGGAAGTCACCGCGGCGATCGACCTGTCCGAGGCGAGTGCGGGGCGGCAGGTGGTGCGAATCGAGGAACGCTCGATACGGGTCCCGCCGGGCGTAAAGGTGCAGCGAATCTATCCCAACGCGGTCGAAGTGTCGCTGGAGAGGCTGGAGAGGCGGCGGCTTCCCGTGGTCGCGCGCATCGGAGATTCCGCGGAACCGAGGCGGAAAGTCGCCAGGATCAAAATCACGCCACCGTTTATCGAGGTCGAGGCGCTCCCCGAGGAATTTTCGCGAATGAAGTCGTTGCTCGTTTACGTCCCGGCGCCTGCTGCGGACAAGGAGGTTGTCACGGCGCACGCCCATGTGGAATTGACGGAGGGGCATGCTAAAATCATCGGGAAACCTGACGTCCGCGTGACGATCTATTTCCGGAAATAGGGGAGGGAGCAAGTTGCGCAGGAAACTATTCGGGACCGACGGGGTGCGGGGTGTCGCCAACACCGAGCCGATGACGGTGGAAAACGCGCTGGCGCTGGGGCAGGCGGTGGCGCACGTCTTCCGGAACAGCGGGGGACGGCACAAGGTCGTTATCGGGAAAGACACACGGCTTTCCGGCTACATGTTCGAAACGGCGCTGGCGGCAGGGATCTGCTCAATGGGTGGAGACGTCCTGCTGGTCGGGCCTCTGCCCACGCCCGGCATCGCGTTTCTCACGCATTCCATGAGGGCGGACGCGGGGGTGGTGATCTCGGCCTCGCACAACCCTTACCAGGACAACGGGATCAAGTTCTTCGGACGAGACGGCTTCAAGCTGCCCGACGCGACGGAATCGAAGATCGAGATGCTGATGATGGGGGAACAATTAAAGGAAGCGCGTCCCGCATCGCCGCAGATCGGCAAGGCGCACCGGATCGACGACGCCACCGGAAGGTACATCGTATATCTAAAGAACACCTTTCCCGCGCACCTGTCGCTGGAGGGCTTGCGGATCGTGGTCGATTGCGCGCATGGGGCCGCCTACCGGATCGCCCCGCAGGTGTTCCAGGAGCTGGGCGCGGATGTTATAACGATCGGGGTCAATCCGAACGGACTCAATATCAACGACAATTGCGGCTCCCTGTTCCCGGAGGTTGTTTCCGCGAAGGTGCGTGAGCAGAGGGCGGACCTCGGGATTTCGCTGGACGGGGACGCCGATCGCGTGATCGTCGTCGATCACAAAGGGGATGTGCTGGACGGCGACCGTATCATGGCGATATGCGCGGAAGAGATGTTAAGGAAGAAGACTCTGAAGAAGAACACCGTGGTCGCCACCGTTATGAGCAACATCGGGCTCGAGCTCTTCCTGAAAGAGAGGAAGGTCAAGATGGTGAGGGCCCCGGTGGGGGATCGATACGTTGTGGAGTCGATGCGAGCGGGGGGGTACAACTTCGGCGGGGAGCAATCCGGTCACCTGATCTTCCTTGATCATGCGAAGACAGGGGATGGCGTCCTGGCGGCGTTGCAGCTCTTGGCAGTGATGGTCGAATCGGGGAAACGGATCGCGGACCTGGGGAAATCGATGGAAACCTATCCGCAGGTGCTGGTGAACGTGCGGCTGAAGCACAGGGTGCCTCTCGAGGACATGCACGGGTTCCAGAAGGCGAAGGCCGAGTTCGAGAAGAAGATGGGCAGCCGTGGACGGATCGTAGTCCGCTACAGCGGCACGGAGCCGGTATTGCGGATCATGGCTGAAGGTGAGAGCCAGGCGGAGATCGACCGCATCGTCAAGGCCCTCGCCGAAAAAGCCCGCTCCGAAATCCACTAACCAACCTCAGAACCGGGACGTTCCTAAGAAGTCAGAACCGGGACGTTCCTAAGAAGTGGGATGCAATTGGTGTCGAAGAAAAGATTAGATACGATCGGAGTTCTTAGCAACGTCCCGGTTCTTAGGTAATTAGGAGAGATTGATGAGAAGGCTTGGGGTCAACATCGATCACGTTGCGACGCTGAGGCAGGCGAGGGGAGGGATTTCGCCCGAGCCGGTGGTGGCGGCGGGGATCGCTGAGCTCAATGGGGCCGATCAGATCACGGTCCACCTGCGCGAGGACCGCAGGCACATCCAGGACCGGGACCTTGAGATACTCGTCAAGACCGTCCAGACGCGGATCAATCTCGAAATGGCGGCCACGGAGGAGATGATCGGGATCGCATCTCGGCTTCGGCCGCATACTGTCACGCTTGTCCCGGAAAAGCGCCAGGAGCTCACCACGGAGGGCGGGCTGAACGTGCTGGGACAGCGCGAGGCGCTGCATAAGGCGGTTTCCCGGCTGCGCGATGCAGGGATGGTCGTGAGCTTGTTCATCGACCCCGATCTATCGCAGCTTCGAGCAGCTAAGCATGTCGGTGCTGACGCTGTCGAGATCCATACCGGGACCTATTGCGAGGCGTTCCAGGCGGGCAATTCGGCAGAAGTTCTAAGGAACGTCCCGGTTCTGAGGGATGGAGTTCTAAGGAACGTCCCGGTTCTGAGGGGGGAGTTGGAGAAGATAAGGGTGGCGGCGGCGCATGGGAGGAACATAGGACTTAAGGTGTACGCGGGGCACGGGCTCGACGTTCGCAACATCGTGCCGATATTGACCCTCCCGGAGATCGAGGAATTCAACATCGGCCACAGCATTATCGCCAGGGCGGTTTTCATCGGCCTGGGGCCGGCCGTGAAGGAAATGGCCGATCTTATCCACGTGGCTCCATGATAGTCGGCATCGGGATCGATATCGTCGACATCGAAAGAGTGAACCGGCTGCTCGAACGGTACAAGGACAGGTTCGTCAAACGGGTTTTCACGGACGAAGAAGAGCGGTACGCGTATCGAAGCGTAAAGCCCGCCGAGAGGCTGGCCGGCAGGTTCGCGGTCAAGGAAGCCTTCATGAAGGCCATCGGGACCGGGAAGTCGAACGGGATTCTATGGCGTGACGTGGAGACGGTCCGCGGCCCATTGGGGAAACCTAAGGTTAACCTTTATGGCAAGGCC
>JAGVHM010000188.1 GCA_020056545.1 bacterium | reverse complement strand
GAAGGAGCTGGTGAAGAGAACAGACGTCCGGCTGGGCCGGCAATTCTTCTTCGTCAGCGCCGGGTCGGCGATCGTGGACGGGGCCCGCCTGGACACGCGGCCTTTCGGTCCGCTGGCCATTACCCTGGTCGGCGGGCGCCACGTCCTGTTCGACGCGACGGGCGAGGCGACAAGGTCGGGCGACTCGGCGGCGGCCGTCCAGGTGAGCCTTGCGGGCATCCCCGGATGGTCCGCGGACCTGTCCTACTTCGCCACCCACGACGGGGAGGAACTTGCAAAGGAGATCGTCGGGCTTTCGGCTTCCAAGCGGTTTTCGAAATACGGGGAGCTGTACACCCAGCTCCGGTACGATCTGCTCTCCAAGGTGTGGAGCGAGATCCAGGTGGGAGCCCGAACGGCCATCGTGCCGAAGCTGACAATGAACGTTGAATACTTCCGGACGATTCCCGTCTTCGATGCGACATCCGTTTTCTCCGTGTTCGCCGTGGAGCGGTTCCAGGAGGTGATGGTCCGGGCCCAGTACGACATAAGCCCCAAGTTCAGCCTGAACGGGGAGTACCGGAACGAGAATTTCGGCGGGGACGACACCGCCAATGTCGGCGAGCTCGGGATCCGCTACCGCCCGAAGGACGGCGTTTCCCTTTACGGGGCCGGGATCTGGCGGGAAGGAACGGGGGGGAATCTCCTCGGGTTCGAGCTCTCGGGGGACATGGTGGTCCTGAAAAAGTTCATCCTCTCCGCCGGGGTGCAGCACGACAATTTCCGGCGGGAGCTGATGACCAGCTACGATTCGGCGACCCGCTTCTGGATCGGAGGCGAGGCCAAATTCATGAAAAACATCTCCGCGACGGCCCGGATCGAGGACACCATCAGCCAGCAATACAACAAGGACGTGAGGGCCCGGCTGGCCCTGAACGTCTATTTCTAAGGAGGGCGACGACATGAAAAAAATTCTCTTGCCCCTGATCGTCGCTTCCCTCGCCGCCTGGGCGACGATGCTCTTCGCCGCGGAAAACCACCGGCCGTACAAGGAAATGAAGATCTCCGAATGCACCGAATGCCACCGGGACGCAAACGTCGTCCCCAATCACCGGGTCGGCTGGAACGCGGACCACCGGCTGGCCGCCGTCAAGGCTGACGCCAACTGCGTTTCCTGCCACGACCAGTCGTTCTGCCAGGATTGCCATTACGGCGGCGGGATCGACGCCGGCCTCCACGTGTCGACCGACCGGGGGGCGAACTACAAGCCCAAGAGCCACCGGAGCTCCTTCCAGGAGATCCACCCTCTCTCAGCGTTCGACAGTCCGAACTCGTGCGTGCGGTGCCATCAGTCCTCCTTCTGCTCGGACTGCCACAAGCGCTTCCGGCCCGAGGACCTGCAGTTCCAGTCGCACCGCAAAGGATGGTCGGACCTGTCGGTCACGCCGGGAGGGCCGAAGCATTCGACCTTCCCGCCCGATTCCTGCCAGACCTGCCACCCGAACTCCGTGCTGCCCGCGCACCAATGGTCCGGGGCCCATGCCAGGGAGGCGAAGCGGAATCTGCCCACCTGCCAGGCGTGCCACGCCGACGGGGACATCTGCCTGAAGTGCCACAGCGCGAAATCAGGACTGCGCGTCAACCCGCACCCGGACAACTGGGGATCGATCAAGGGGAAGCTCAACCGGGCGGCGGGACAACGCACCTGCGTGAAATGCCACTGAGCAGGAAAGGAACAGACATCGCCATTTACGCACTGGGGGTCGATCCTCCGGCTCCGGCCGATCTTCATGACCATGCTTACGTTTGTGGCCGGCATGGTCCCCATTGGCCGCGGGCACCGGACCTTCTATTTGCTCTCAACAATATCCGCCTGTGATTTCGACCGCTTGACGATCTCCCCGACCCAGGAGACGGCGGTCTCGGGTGGGAAGGCAGTTTTCTGCGCCGGGGGGGCCTCGAGGCGGAAAAGGGTCACGGCCTTGAACCCGCGCGCCATTGCGGCCAGGCCGCCTGACTTGAACCGGAGGGCAGGCGTTTCAGGAGAAGGTACGCCGCATTCCCGCGCCGCTTCGAGGACCCTCGAGAGGAGCGCCGGATCGACCCGGTAGGGGAGGATAAACCCTCCCTCCCTGCCGCTTGCCGCAGGCGGTCCGCAGGCGGCCTCGGCGAACTCCAGGAATACCCCGTGTCCCCGGAAGAGCGGGTGGCGGTACTTCGCGAGGAAGAACTTCACCTCCGCCACATCCCCGGGGTAAAGGAGGACGAATGGGCGGAATCCGGAACCAGTCGCGGCTAACCGCGCCACCCATTCCACCGCCATATTGCGGGGCGAAGTGACCGGTTTCCTTCCGATCCATTCCGCCGCGGACAGCGCGGCAAGGGCTATTCCCGCCGCCACCTCCGCCGCGGGAAGCGGAGGGAGGTAGAGCAGCATCTCCATCCCCGCGAGAACGGGGAGCGAAATGGAAAGAAGATGGCCGAAGGTAGAGGCGGCGCGCCGGAACGACGTTTCCCTGGAGAAATGGCCCGCGCGGGTGAGACGACAACATAGGGGGATCGCAAGGAAAAGCGCTTTCCGGCTTTCATCCGAGAACGTCCCCGGGACTACCAGCACGGACCGCTTTTCCTTGGGGCCCAGCCAGTCGAGAGGGGAGAAACCGCATGCATCCAGCAGGAGAAGCAAAGCCCCCGCCAGGCCGATCAGGAAAGCTTTGACCGGGTGACCTCCGGCGAGGAGGAACGCTCCCGCCGCCGCGCACAGGAATCCCGCGGACCGGGATATCTGCGGAAAGGAGGGCGCGCGGAACCGCTCCCGGATGCAGGCGATCCCCCGTTCGGCGAGCCGCGCTTCCAGGGCGTCGAGAGGGTCGTTTTTATCCGTCCGCAGCATCAATTGTATAATTAGATAAATTGTTTTTCTAAATTATAATAATCAGTAATATACCGACTCCGGTAACTTTTTATATCGTCATCTGCCTGCGGCTTGCAGCTGGCGGATCGCCTGATGTATCGGGAACGCCTGCAGCTGAAGCCGGGTTTATTGATCTGCGCCGCGCGGGCGATATTTTCGCAGGAGAGAGGTTTGAACGCTTCGCTCCCCAAGGTCGTTGTGACAAGGCGGTTGCCGGGGGTTTCCCTTTCCGGACTTTCCGAAAGGGTCGCGCTCGCCGCGCCGCCCCCGGAATCCCCGATGCCCCCGGAGGAGCTGCTCGGTCTTGTCCCGGGGGCCGCCGGCATCCTGTGCACGCTGGCGGACCGCATCGATGCTTCCCTGATGGACGCCGCCGGCCCTTCGCTGAAGGTGGTTTCCAACTTCGCCGTCGGAGTGAACAACGTGGATGTCGCGGAAGCGACCCGGCGCGGCATACGTGTGTGCAACACGCCGGATGTCCTGACGGAAGCCACCGCCGATCTGGGGTTCGCGCTGCTTCTCGCGGCGGCGAGGAAGTTCTCCGAGGCGGAACGGGCATTGCGGGCGGGGGAGTTTACCGGATGGGACCCGTGGGGATTCCTGGGAGTCCCCGTCTACGGGGGGACACTGGGGATCGTCGGGCTGGGGAAGATCGGCGGCGCGGTCGCGGCGCGCGCGGGGGGTTTCCGCATGAGGGTCCTCTACCATAACCGGCGGCGTCTGCCGCCGGAACAGGAGAAATCCCTGGGGGCGGAATACCGGGGGCTCGACGCGCTGCTGTCCGAGAGCGACTTCGTCGTCCTGTGTGTCCCCCTGGCGGCGGAGAGCCGCGGGATGATCGGAAGGGAGCGGCTGGCGCGGATGAAGCGGACCGCGGTTCTCGTCAACATCGCGCGCGGAGAAGTGGTGGACGAGGGGGCCCTTGCGGAATATCTTGCGGAAGGCAGGATCTTCGCCGCGGGGCTCGACGTATACGAGAAGGAGCCGGAGATCCACCCGTCCCTTCTGGCGGCGCCTTCCGCGGTGCTCCTTCCCCACCTTGGAAGCGCCACGGTGGAAACCAGGGAGAGGATGGGGCGGTTTGCGGCGGAGAACCTTCTCGCGGTCCTTGCGGGAACGGAGCCTCCCTGCCCCGTCAATTGAAGCCGAGCGGCTTCTTTTTCAGGAGATCGACGGGATCGACGTATCCGGCCTTTGAGAAGGGGATGTTGACGACGCCGACGACCGGCGCCTGAAGACCCACGGAGCCGTTTAACTCGTAGTCGAGCTGCCGGGTCTGCAGCACCTTGCGGACGGCCGACAGGAGGGCATCGGGGCGAAGCGCAAGCGGCACCTTGACGGCCGTAACGCGGGAGGCCTCGATCCGGATGTCCCCGATGTGGTCGCCTTCCGCGACCGTTTCCCGCCCGAGGGCCGCCGAGTACGCGACACGGGCCACGTCAAGCGTATAGTCGTTGGGGTTGTCGACTTCGAGCGTAAGGGTGAACCTCCACGGCCCCTTCGGATCGTTGAAGGGGTTCGACGCCAGCGAGACGTCGATCACGCGGACCTTCGGAGTCCTGAAAGACTCCTTCATAAGCGGCCTGCACCCGGTCGCTGCAAGCGATGCGGCGAACAGCACTATCAAGGGGAGAAACCGTTTGGCGATACGCATCACCGACATCCGCGTTGCGCTTGATTGCCCGGAAGAGGAGCTTCTTCCGCGGGTCCTTTCCATTATAGAGGTTCCCCGCGGGGAGGTAGAGCGTTTTTCCGTG
>JAGVHM010000198.1 GCA_020056545.1 bacterium | reverse complement strand
GAAGGAGGACGAAACGCTGCGGGACCGGCTCGCCTCCGCGCGGGAGCGGCTTTCCTCCATCAAGGTCCACGGGACCGTCCTGGACGCGGTGGTGGACGTCGTCGCCGACCTGGGGGTCGCCGGCCACCGCGGGGACATCACCATCCTCAAGTGTGCGAAGGCGCTGGCCGCGGTGAAGGGGATCGGCACTCCCGACGAGGAGTGCCTGGCCGACTCCTTCCGGCTGTCGCTTTCGCATCGGCTCAAGGAAGACCCGTTCGAGGAGACCGCATCCGGAAGACGCCGTTTGGACGCGGTGCTCTCAAGATTCGCCGTGGAGAAGCCGGGACGGCCCTGACCGGATCACTTTATACAGAAGACGGCCATCCGTTTCGTGTTCATGTAATCTGGTAAGATAAAAGATTACAGCGGGGGGAAACATGAACCGTCAATCCTTCAACGAGGCTCTGCTCGCTTCGCTCCCGATTTCCGCCGAAGATCGTGAATCGCTTCTCCCCCTTGCGCGCGCGGAAGGAGCGGCGTTCCCCAAAGGTCTTGTGATGAAGGGACTTCTGGCGCCGGAGGCGCTGCGCCGGGCGTACGAGACCATGTGCAGCATACCTGCCTTCCGCCGGGAGACGGTCGAGGTCCGACAGGTTTCTCCCGAGACCCTTCCTCTCCCGTTCCTTCGCGCCAGACTGATCGTGCCGGTCTCCCAGGAAGACGGGACGCTCGTCGTCGCTATGGCGGACCCGCTGGACATGGATGCACGGGAGGCCGTAGCAAAGGCGACCGGCCGCCGTGTCTATATCCAGGTCGGAACCGAGGAGGAGATCCGGGAGGCGATCGAGAAGGTGTACGGGGAAGGGGCCTCCTCCATGGAGCGGCTGGTGGAACAGGTGGGGGAGGAAGGCGAGGAGCGGACGGGCGGGGACGAGCGCGTGGAGCGCCTGATCGGCGCGGCGTCCGAGGCGCCCATCATACGTCTTGTGAACTATGTGATCGCCCGGGGGATCGATCGCGGGGCGAGCGACATTCACCTGGAACCGTACGAAAAGACGCTGCGGGTGCGGTACCGCATCGACGGAATCCTCGAAGAGGTCGAGTCGCCCCCGAAGCGGCTCCAGACGGCGATCATCTCGCGGATCAAGATCATGGCCCGCCTGAACATCGCGGAGAGCCGCCTCCCACAGGACGGTCGCGTGAAGCTGCGGATCGGCGGACAGGAGATCGATTTCCGGGTCTCGACCGTCCCCACGCTGTTCGGCGAGAGCGTCGTCATCCGGATACTCGACCAGGCCAACGTTCCCCTGAACCTTGAAGCATTGGGATTCCCGGCGGACATGCTGACCCGTTTCCGCCGGATGGTGAGCGTCCCGCACGGGATGATCCTTGTCACCGGTCCCACTGGAAGCGGGAAAACGACGACGCTCTACGGAGCGCTCCAGGAGTTCCGGAGCGCCGCGCGCAAGATCATCACCATCGAGGACCCGGTCGAGTACCAGGTCGCCGGCGTGAACCAGATACAGGTCAAGCCCCAGATCGGCCTTACGTTCGCGTCGGGGCTGCGGTCCATCGTCCGGCAGGACCCGGATGTGATCCTGGTGGGAGAGATCCGGGACAGGGAGACCGCCGAGATCGCCATCCATTCCGCACTGACCGGGCACCTGGTGCTCTCCACCCTGCACACCAACGACTCCGCGGGGGCCATCACCCGCATGCTGGAAATGGGAGTGGAAGAATATCTTCTCCCATCGTCGCTCATCGGCGTGCTGGCGCAGCGGCTTGTACGGACGATCTGCGGGAAATGCTCCGTGCCCCGGGAGATCTCGCAGGCTTTCCGCGAGGAGATCCTGCGGGAGACGGGCTTCGTCGCCCAGGGGGATCTTCGGGTCGGGAAAGGGTGCGACGCCTGCGGTGAGACCGGCTTTCGCGGGAGGATAGGTATCTTCGAGCTGCTGCCCGTGGACGAGGGAATCAAGGACCTGATCCTTGCCCGCGCCGATGCCGGGGCGATTCGGGAGCGCGCCGTCGCCCGCGGGATGACACTACTGCGTCAGGACGGCTGGAACAAGACGCAGGCCGGAATCACCACGATCGAGGAAGTTCTCCGGGTGACGCGAAGCGGTTGATACGACGCGTCCCCGGCGTTCGGGAGTCGGGCCGATGGCGGTATTCGGGTATCGTGCGGCCGACCGGGACGGCCGCGTCTCGGAAGGGATGGTCGAGGCGGCCGAGGAACGGGGTGCCGCGGAGCATCTTCGGGAGATGGGTTACCTGCCCATCCGGGTGTGGCCTGCCGCGGTGCCGGGCGCGAAAACCGCCGCAGCGGCTCCGCGGGAGACCCGAAGGGGGGGTACGAAGCGCGACCTCCTGCCTTTCCTGCAGGGCTTGCGGACCCTGCTGGTCGCCGGCGTTCCGTTGGACCGGAGCCTGGAAATGCTGGCGGACCTGTTTCGCGGCAAGCCGATGGGAATATCGGCAGGAGAAATTCTTCGGGAAGTGCGCTCGGGCAGTTCGCTGGCCGAAGCGATGAAAAAAGCGTCCGGCGCCCCCTTCGACCGGTTCACGGTGCAGATGGTCAGCGCCGGGGCTGCCACCGGGCGGATGGAGGAGGCGCTCGGCCAGGTCTGCCTTTTCCTTCAGCGATCGAAGGATTTCCAGGCCAGCCTGCTGGGGTCGCTCTTGTACCCGGCGGTTCTTCTGGTCGCGTCGATCCTTTCGGTGGTCCTTCTGCTGGTGTTCGTCGTCCCCCGGTTCGTCGCGGTGTTCGCCGCTTCCCGGATCGCCCTGCCGATGCCCACGCGCATTCTCCTCTCCTTGAGCACGTTCCTCAAGGAGCAGGGTCTGTATCTCCTCCTCGCCGGAGCGTTCCTTTATTACCTGGCCTCCGCCGCCCTGAAACGCCCGGAAGCGCGAAGGGACTGGGACCGGTCGAAGCTGCGTTTGCCGGGAGTGGGAGGAATCCTAACGGCGATGGAAACCTCCCGGATCATGCGTTCGCTGTCTTCCCTGCTGTCCGGGGGCGTTCCGATCCTCTCCGCGTTCATGATCGCCCGCGAGGTCAGCGGCAACCAGGCGGTCCGCGAGGGGATGGAGGCTGCCCGCCTGCGGGTTCAGGGGGGAGTGAAAGTGGCGCGGGCGCTGGCGGAGACCACGCCGGTCCCCGAGATGGCGCTCCAGATGATAGCGGTGGGGGAGGAGACCGGGCGGCTCGAGGAAATGCTCTCGTCGGTCGCCGACACCTACGAAGAGAACGCCCGCAGAAGCCTGCAGCGGTTCCTCATTCTTCTCGAGCCCTCGGTCATCCTCGCTATGGGGCTCCTGGTGGGGTTCATCGTCTTCTCCATGTTCATGGCGATCTTCCGGCTGAACGAGGTTCCCCTCTGATGACCCCGCCCGAGAGACCCGTTTCGAAAATATGCCGGCAACGGGGGTTTTCGCTCCTGGAGTTGATCCTGGTGCTGGCGATCGCCGGTCTTCTGGCCGCCGTCGTGATCCCCTCTCTGCCTGGCGCGCTGGAATCGGCGAGACTAAAGGGGACGGCGGGGGAGGTACGCGCGGTTTTTACCCTCGCGCGGACGCTCGCGGTGTCGGAATCGCGGAGCCGCACCGTGATTTTCGACTTCGCCCGCGGGGAATACGGGTTCGATGCGGAAGAGCGGAAATGGATCATGCCGGAGGGGATCCGCCTTGCGGCCGTTCGACTCGGGGACGCTGACAAGGAGAACGGGGTTGTCCGCGTGCGGTTCTACCCGGACGGCAGCGCCGACGAGACGGAGGTCGCGCTGTCCTCTTCCGGGGGGGGGCGGATCAGGGTGAGCGTCGACCCGCTGACCGGGATCGTCCGGGAGGGAACATGACCCCCCTACCAAAGACTTTGACCGGGGGGCTGGCCCCCCTTCGATCATCGAGCTCCGGGGGACAGGCCCTCCTTCGCTCTTCGATCTGCGGAGGACGGGTGCGGGCTCCCTCATCGGGCAGTAAAGGATTCACGCTCCTGGAGGTCATCGTCGCCCTGGCGATCCTTGGCGCAGGGCTGCTGGGGCTGCTGGAGCTTCTCTCCGGGTCGCTGCGTCTTTCGGGAGGAGCGCGGGACACGAACGCCGCCTCGGTGTACGCGTCGCAACGCCTGGAAGAAGCGCTCCTCGCGCCCAGGCCGGTGGAGGGGGTGGAAACCGGTCTTTTCGGAGAGAGGTACCGTTGGACCACGGAAACCACTTTCCTCCCGGAGGATGAGGGCCTTCCGTTCCGCCCGACGCACATCCAGGTGACCGTTGCATGGGAAGACGGCGCGCAGGAGCGCGCGGTGAGCCTGGTGGCAACCCGGTGGGACCGGAAGAGCGCCGGGACCGGCGGGTGATCGCATGAATCCCCGCGTGCGGGCTTCCCGAACAGGCCGCCGAGCCCCCCTCCGTTCTTCGTATAGGGATGGATTCACACTCCTCGAAATGATCATCTCGCTCTCGATCCTCGCCGCGATCTCCGCATTCCTCGTCGTAGCGTTCCGTCTGACGGGAACCTCCATGGAACGGGGTGGGGAGGAGGCCGCGGCCATGGCGCGGCTTCGCGCGGGCACGGAGATCCTGGAGCGGGCGATCCGGTCCGCCGATCCTTTGCCGATTCTTCCGGTGGAAGGCATCCCGGTCTCCTATTTCCGGGGTGAGGCGGGCAGGATCCGGTTCCTCTCCGACGGGGCCCCATCTTCCCTCTCGGGAGGAGGATACCGGCTGATCAGTTTCCATGGCGGAGATCCTTCCCGGACCCCCCGGGGGCTGTTCCTTTCGGAGGCGTCCCCCATGCGGGCGGAGGGAGTGGAGGGCTGGGAGGGGACGGAGAAGCCCCGCATCCTTTTCCCCGATGCCACCGAGGTGACGTTCAGCTATTCGCCCGGGCCGACGGAAGAGGGGAAGTGGGAATGGGTGCAGGGATGGGACGGGAGTGAGAATAAGGGTCTGCCGGCGGCTATACGAATGGAATTCGTCACTCCCGCGGAGACCGGTCCGCGCAGGACGGCTCTTGTCGTTCCGATCCCTGCGGGAGGGTCGTGATGCGCGGCGGAAAGGGATTCGCGCAGCTGATCGTGTTGTGGGCCCTGCTTCTGTTGGGAACGCTGGCGATGTCCTTCGCGTTCTCGATGCGCACGGAGGCACTGGCCGCCCGGAACGGCCTGGATTCCTCCCGTGCCTACTACCAGGCGCGCACAGGGATCCACCGGGCGATCGCGATGCTGTCCTCGTTTCCACTGGACAATGTATTGAGGGAACCGCCCGCAGGCAAGGAGGAGGATGCCTCCTACGAGACACGGATCGAAAGCGAGAGCGGCAGGATCGACATCAATTTCGTTTCGGAAGCGATGTTGAAAGAGGTGTTGAAAAACGGGGGGCTTTCCCTTGAAGAGGTTGAAAGCGTCGGCGACGCCATCCTCGACTGGAGGGACGAGGACGACATGCCGCGGACAAACGGTGCGGAAAGCCCCTACTATGCCTCCCTGTCCAATCCCGTCAAGCCTCGCAACGGGAAGCTGGCAAGCGTCGACGAACTGCTTTTCGTGAAAGGTGTGACGCCGGAACAGTTCGGACGTCTCTTTTCGAGGATTTTCACCGTCTACGGGTTCTCTCCCTCCGTGGACATCAACGCTTCGCCCGTGGAGGTTCTCCAGGTGCTGCCTGGGGTCACCCCCGAGGCGGCGCGGGCTGTCGTCGCGCGGAGGCAGGAAGCCCCCTTCCGGTCGCCCGCCGAGGTATCGCAGTTCCTGGCGGAACAGGGTGTCCCGATGACCGCGCTGCCGATCTTTTCCTTCAGCCGTTCCTCGCGAATTTATACCATTACGTCGGTAGGAAAGGCTGGCGAAAGGATTTCCCGGGGGATCGAGTGCAGGGTAGATTTCAGCGGCGGCGGACCGAAATCGGTTAAAATACTTCGTTGGATGGACTACGTGGCGGTCGGCGGGGGGGCGTAGCCGGTGAACCTCTTCCGGACAGTTGTGGGGATCGACCCTTCAGGAAGGCGCCTTGCGCTTTCCGTCGTCCGTTTCGGCGTCGGCCGGACCTCCGTTCTCGTTCCGCCTGTCGTTTTAGATCTGCGCGCCGAACGGGATCAGACCTGGCTGGCGAAAGCTGAAAGCGTGCTGCTCGATTTCGTGGCGCGCTACGGCCTGTCGGGCAGCGAGGCGCGGCTTGCGATTCCCGCCGACAAGGTTTTCATGGCGCGTATCTCTCTGCCGCCCTTGCGGGCAAAGGACCTGCGGGCCGCCATAGCGCTGGAGCTGGACCGCCTGTTCCCGTTCCCCGCCTCAAGCCTTTCTTTCAACTGGATCCTGTCCGGTGAATCCGCCGGCGGGAAGAACGCTCAACAGATCGTCATGGCGGCTCCCTCGGAGTATATCGAACGCTGGGAGGAACTGGTCTCCCGGACGGGTCTCCGTCTTGCCGGCGCCGTCCCGTCCGGGTGGGCGCTGTCCGCCGCATGCAGGCACGTCGACGACTCGCTGGGGAAGGCCGGAGAGACATGCGCGATTCTTCGGGACCTCGAGAAAGCGGTGGAATGCACGGTGATGATTTCGGGGGAGCCGTTCTATTCCTCTCTTCGGCTCTGTCCTCCGGAATCGGCGCCCGCCGCAGGTCTCGCTCTCCTTAACGAGGCGTTGGTCGACTGCCCTTCCGGGAAGGAAGGAGCGGATATTTCCGTGATCGCGCCGTCCGGCTGGTGGACCAAGGGATGGATTTCCGGGGAGGGGACGGAGTTTATTAGGAAGGTTGACGGCTTCGAATCCCGCGCGGCACGGATCATGTCGGCGGCAGCGGGGTCGACGGATGCGGTTCCCGTATGGGAAGTTCTGGGGGCTTTCGGGGCGGCGAGCAGCGAGAGAGGACCGGACCTCCTGGCTCCGGAAGAGAAAATGACGGGCGCAACGAATGTGTCCCGCACCGTCACGGGAGCGCTTGCCGCGGCCGCGTTGCTGCTGGCCCTTTCCTGGCCTGCGGCCATCCTTTTTCGCACGAATGAGGAAGTGCGGCGGCTCGATGCCGAGATTTCCTCCCTGCGCCCGGACGTGGAGCGCGTGGAGAGCTCCCTTGCCCAGCTCGGCGGTATCGAGGGGCGGGTTCACATTCTTCGGGAGGCGAGCGCCGGGCGCGAGGAGCCGCTTCGAATCCTGCGCCAGATGACGGATCGCCTTCCGCAGGGGACCTGGCTGACCGGCATCCGCCTGGAGGACCGGAAGGTGGAAATTGACGGGCTTTCCCCCTCCGCCAGCGAGATCTTCCCGCTCCTGTCCCGGGAGGGGCAGTTCCGGAAAATGGAGTTCGCCTCCCCCATCACACGGCAGCCCGACAACCTGGAGCGCTTCCAGATACGGGCCGAGTTCGTGCCCAATCCCGCCTCAATGACCGGCGATGGGGGAGGAACCCGATGACGGCGGCTGGACGCCTGCAGGCGAAGTTGCGCGCTCTCTCGCAAAGGGAGCGCATATTGCTGCTCGCCGGCGCTGCCGCGGTCCTGATATTCGCGGTCATCCGCCTCGTCGCATACCCGGCGATCGATTCATACAGGAGGTCCAGGGCCGCAATCCCGCAAAGGCTTGCGACCCTTGAACGCTATCGCCTCGCGATGCAGGGGGAGGGAAAAATCGACGAGGCGTTCGCGGAGGCGGCGGAGCGGCTCGAGGAAGCGGAAGAGGGGATTCTGCCGGGCGACAATCCCGCGGCGGCAGGAGCCGCGCTTCAGGGTATCCTGAAGCCGATCGTGGAGCGGCCGGACACCCGCCTGACTTCCGTCAGGGTGCTGCCCCCCGTGCAGAGGGGAGGGTACGCCGAAGCGGCCGTCCAGATGGACCTGCAGACGACGACGGAGGGGCTTGCGGGAATGCTGGCGGGGGTTGCGCGGCATCCGAAGATCCTGAGGGTGAAGAAGCTGTCGGTCAGTTCCGGGTACTACGGTGCTGCAACCTCGAACCGAAGGGAGACGCTTGTGGTATCCCTGGTGGTCGCCGGGATGACAGGTGCCGAGGTGGAAGCGAAGGGAGAAAGGCACGAGGAATGAGTCAGCCAAGGATGCTTATCCTCGTTCTCGCGCTTTCTGCGCTTTTCTTCGGCTGGCGATCGTACGAGGCCTGGACGAGACCGATGGCTGTCGCCATCCACCCGTCTTCAGGGACCGGCGTGGCCCCGATAGGCGTTTCCACTTCGGACTCGCCGAACGTTTCCTCCGATATTTCCGCTCACGTCGCGTCGATCGGCGCCCGCCCGGTGTTCCGTCCGGACCGGAAGCCGTATTCCGAGGGCGGCGCCGCGTTCCCGCAGAGGAATTACGATGCCGAGCTTTCCAGGTTTACGCTGTTGGGCGTTCTTCAGATGGCCGGCGACAAGAAGGGGATCGTGGTCGGAAAGGGAAGCGGCGCCCGGGACGAACGTTGGGAGGTCGGGCCTGGCGACACGCTGCCCGGATTCCATGTGAAGGACATCGGCGTGGAGGGGATGACCTTAACTGCCGACGGACGGGAATTTCTCCTGCCGCTTTATGCGGGGGGCCCGAAAGGAGCGGCGGGGCAGGCGGCGGCCCGAACCGGGACGATTCCCCAGCCCACGCAGGCGTCCAAGCCACAGCCCGCGCCTGCGGTGCAGGGCAGGAAACCTTCACCAGCGGCACAGTCAGTCCCGCCTGCCCCGCCGCCGGCTGCAGGGGCTCCCCCGGCGCCGATGGTACCCCCCCCTGATTACACCGGCAGAAGACGCGTACGACCGTTTTTGCAGCAGGAACGACCGGCGATACCGGGAGGAAGGTAGTATTTTTAGGAGGACAGAATGAAGATCCGGACATGGGCCATTATCGTCATCCTGGGATATTTCGCAGCCGCGGCTTGGGCGGCGGAGATTCCGGCGCCTCCCCAAAACGCAGCCGGCACGATCGAGGAACAGCCTGTCGAGCCCACGCCGCCTCCATCCAAGGATGAGGCACAGGCTCCGCCCGCCATGGTTCCCGGTCAACGGCCACCACCAGCCACCGGGGGCGGATTCCTCGTCAAATTCAACAACGCCGACGTCTACGAGGTGATCCACACGCTGGGCAGGATCGCGGGGATCAACTACCTGATCGACCCGAGAGTACGCGGCGTCGTAAACGTCCACACCCAGGGATCGATCAAGAAGGACGACGCCCTCGAGCTTCTGTATTCGATCCTGCGCGTCAACGGCGCCACGGCGGTCCGGGAGGGCGATCTGTACCACATCGTGCCGATGAACGAGGCCAAGACGGAGCCCCTCCTCGTGGAGGAAGCAAGGGACGCGGCTTTCCCGAACCGGCCCGTCATGAGGGCCTTCCCGCTGCAGTTCATCGCCGCTTCCGAGATGGCCAAGGTGATCAAGCCCTTCGTGTCCCCCGGCGGGGACGCCGTGGAGGTGACGCGGGCCAATATGCTCCTCGTGGTGGACACCGCGGGGAACATGGACAAGCACGCCCGCCTCGTGGAGCTGTTCGACGCCGACGCCTTCCGGTCGGCCGGCGTGCGCATGTTTTCCCTTAAATTACTGGATCCGGAGGAAATGGCGAAGAACCTGGACGCCATCTTCGGCGCCTTGGATTTCGGGTCCAAGGGAGGTCGACCGGCCGGGATCAACTTCGTCCCGCTCGCCAGGCTCAACTCGCTTCTCGTCGTTTGCGCCTCGCCGAAAGCGATGGAGAACGTGGAGCGGTGGATCGGCGAGCTCGACCGGGAGCCTTCGAAGACGTCGCGGGCGGTGCATCTGTACCGCGTCAAGCACGGCAAGGTAAAGGATGTGGCGGCGATCCTGGAGAAGCTCTATCCCACGCGCGCCGTCTCCGTGTCCGCGAAGCCGACCGAGTTCAAGCCCCAGGTAGCGGAGCCCGCGGGGGCCAAGCCGTACATCCTGTCTTCCCCGACGACTCCCTCCGCGCCTGCTCCCTCCACTCCCGCGCGCCCGCAGGCCGCGGCGGAGAAGAAGGAAGGGGAAGGGTTCGACATCATTCCCGACGAGCCGACCAACTCCCTCATCATCCGCGGGAGCCTCTCCGAGTACGCCGCGATTCTGGATACCCTGAAGGCGATCGACGTGTATCCGCGCCAGGTGCTACTGGAGGTGCTCGTCGGCGAGGT
>JAGVHM010000028.1 GCA_020056545.1 bacterium | reverse complement strand
GCGGGAAGGGTAGGGGAGTCCCGCCGGAGTTCGGACCTACTTGTGTGCGGCAGTCCCGAAACGGCGGACAGGCTGGCCGTTGAGCTTAACGTCGACAATTCACGCCGGCAGCGCGAGGAAGAGCGGATCCTGCGGTCCGCGGAAGGCGCTCTTTCGTCCGGCCCTCCGATTTCCACTATGGGCGCGATCGTGCTTGCCGATCCGGAATGGAACCTGGGAGTGCTGGGCATAGTGGCCTCCAAGCTGGCGGAGCGGCACTTCCTCCCGACCGTCCTGCTCAGGGTGGATGGAGATGAAGCCAGGGGTTCTTGCAGGAGCGTCGACGGCTTTCCGCTGGTGGACGCCCTGGAAGGGTTGTCGCACCTGCTGACCAGGTACGGGGGCCACAGCCAGGCGGCCGGGCTGGCGCTCCCCGTCGGCAACCTTCCCGCATTCCGCGAGGGAATGGGCCGCATCGCCTCCCGTTACGCATTGGAACGAGGGGCAGTCCCCAGCATTTGGGTCGACGCTCTCGTCAGGCTCGGCGACATATCGACCGCTTTCATGGAAGAACTGGAGCGGATTCGCCCGTTCGGGATGGGAAACGAGGAGCCGGTCCTGCTTGCACGGGGGCTCCAGGTCAACAGGCAGGCGGTGTTCGGACCCGGCGGGCAGCACATCAAGTTCGAAGTGTCGGAAGACAGGAGCCGGTTCGAGGTCGTGGCGTTCCGCCGGAATTCCCTGCCGGCTGACCGGGGCCGCCGCGTGGACCTGCTGTTCACCCCGCAGAGGGTGTTCTTCAGGGGGAATCGGTCGGTGCGCCTGCTTCTCCGCGACGTCCGCCCCCACGACCCCGCTATTTTATTGTCTGATACATCAACGTCAGTGTAAAATCTGCGGGCACCAGGGCGTAAGACGGAAAACCACGGTTTCACCCGGCGCGCTGCGGCAGCCAAGGAGGTATCGTCGTGAAGCAATACTCGGTCAGCTTCGGCGGAATCCCCGACAAGTATTCCTCATGGAAGAACTCGGCCTTTGCAATTATTCCTTTCCCGATCGACGCCACGACCACCTATCAGTCGGGGGCCCGGAACGGACCCAAGGCGATCATCGAGGCTTCAAGCCACATGGAACTATTCGACGAGGAGAACAAGATCGAGCCTTACCGGGCGGGGATATTCACCTCAACGGAGATACCGCTTTCCACCACGGGGCCGATTACCGTCCTCAAGCAGGTGGAACGGCGGGTCCGTTCGGTCGTCAAGGCGGGGAAGTTCCCCATCATCCTCGGGGGAGAGCATACCGGGACCTGCGGCGCGGTGGCGGCGCTCCGGAAGAAGTACGGGGAGCTCACGGTCCTTCAGCTCGACGCCCATGCCGACATGAGGGAAGTCTATCTCGGGACGAAGTGGAACCATGCCTGCGTCGGCCGCCGCATCGTGGATTCCGGCGCCAAGCTCGTACAGGTGGGGATCCGCAGCATGTCGGAGGAGGAGGAGAGGTTCCTCAAGAAGTCCGAGAACATTAAAACCTTCTTCGCTTCCGAGGTGAAGTCCAACCTGGGAGACGTCACCAAGGGAATCGTGGGCGACCTCTCCGGCAACGTTTACATCACGATAGACCTGGACGTATTCGACACCGGCATCATGCCCGCGGTGGGGACCCCCGAACCGGGCGGATTGAGCTGGTTCGAGGCGATCGACATCCTTCGCGACGTCGTCCTGTCCAACTGCAGCATCGTCGGGTTCGACATCATGGAGCTGGCGCCGATCCCCGGGATGGTCGCCCCGGACTTTCTCGCCGCCAAGCTGTGCTACCGCATGATGGGATGGCTCCAGGCGAAGCGAGAGGAAAACTAAGGGGCCGCGCCCGCAAAGGAGAATCCATAGATGTTCGTCCCCTCCAAAGTGTTCTTCACCAAGGGTGTCGGGCGGCACAGGGAGCAGCTGACGTCGTTCGAGCTCGCCCTGCGCGACGCCGGCATCGAGAAGTACAACCTGGTGCAGGTGTCCAGCATCTTTCCGCCCAAGTGCAGGATCGTCCGGAAGGAGGACGGGCTGAAGATGCTGGCTCCCGGGGAGATCGTGTTCGTTGTCATGAGCCGCTGCCAGAGCGACGAGCCCCGCAGGCTAATAGCCGCCTCGGTGGGCTGCGCGCTGCCGTCGGACCGCTCCGTGTACGGATACTTAAGCGAACACCACGCATACGGGCAGACCGAGAAAGTGGCGGGCGACTACTCCGAAGACCTCGCGGCGGCCATGCTCGCCTCCACCCTGGGCATCGAGTTCGACGAGGAGAAGAGCTGGGACGAGAAGAAGGAGGTGTGGAAGATAAGCGGGAAGATCTACAAATCCTTCAACATCACCCAGTCCGCCATCGTGCGCGACGAGAACACGACGGTGATCGCCGCCGCGGTACTCGTAATCTGAGGGGGTGGCATGAGAGGCGCGAAGATCATCGGCACGGGGAAGGCCCTTCCGCCCCGCGTAGTGACCAACGCGGACCTGACGAAGCTTATGGACACCACGGAGGAGTGGATCGTCCAGAGGACGGGGATCCGGGAGCGCCGGTTCGTCGATCCGGGCACCGGGGCCGCCGCGCTGGGGACAGAGGCCGCAAGGGCGGCGATCGCCGCCGCGAAGATGGAGCCGCGCGACATAGATTTCATCGTGTTCGCCACCGTCTCGCCGGACTATTTCTTCCCCGGATGCGGGGTATACGTCCAGGAATGGCTTGGACTTCCCACGATCGGCGCCCTCGACGTCCGGACGCAATGCACCGGGTTCCTGTACGGCCTGTCGGTGGCGGAGGCATACGTCAAGGGCGGGTTCTTCGACCACGTCCTCGTCATCGGCGCGGAAGTGCACAGCACCGGCCTTGACCTGAGCACCGCCGGGCGTGACGTATCGGTCATCTTCGGCGACGGAGCCGGGGCCGCGGTGGTAGGTCCGGCCGAACCCGGGGACGGTATCCTGTCGTCCCACATGCACGCGGAAGGGAAGTACGCGAAGGACCTGATGCTGGAGGCGCCCGCTTCCATCGAGCATCCCCGCCTATCCCACGAGATGCTGGACGCAGGCCGGCAATATCCGAAGATGAACGGGCGGTACGTGTTCACGCACGCGGTACGAAGATTCCCGGAGGTGATCCGGGAGGCGCTCGCAGCGAACGGCTTTTCGTTGGAAGACCTGTCGATCGTGATCCCCCACCAGGCGAACCTGCGGATCACCCAGGCGGTGGCGGGGGCGCTCGGGGTCCCGGTGGAGAAGGTGTTCTCGAACATCGAGAAGGTCGGAAACACCACCGCGGCCTCGATCCCCATCGCCCTCGACGAGTGCATCGAACAGGGAAAGATCAGGAAGGGCGACCTCGTATGCCTTGCGGCCTTCGGGTCGGGGTTCACCTGGGCGTCGACGCTGATCCGGTGGTAAAGGGAGAAGGCTTCTGCGTGTCAGGATCCGGGAGATGGAGCGGTCGGACCTCGACGGGGTGATGCCGATCGAGAACGCGTCGTTCCCGACTCCCTGGCCGCGTAATGTTTTCGAGGAGGAGATCGACCGCGCGTTTTCCGATGCCCGCGTCGCCGTTTCGCCCGAAGGCGGCGAGGTCCTTGGTTATTCGGTCTGCTGGATCGTCTTGGACGAGTCACATCTCTTGAACATAGCGGTCCGGCCGGATGTGCGCGGGAGCGGAGTGGGGAGCGCGCTGCTGAGGGATTGCATCCGCAGGGGCGCGATGGCCGGAGCCGGACTTATCCACCTGGAGGTCCGGGCCGGGAACCAGGCTGCGCTCCGCATGTACGAAAAGGACGGGTTCGCGTTTCAGGGGATACGCAGAAGGTACTACACGGATACGGGGGAGGACGCTATACTCCTGTCGAGGGAACTGAGGGAGTCGGATGCATAGCCCTAATAGCGGGATGCAATTCGTGCCGGGAAAGATCGTGCGGAACGAGGCGCACGGGGAGATCTTCTATCGCCTGGAGGTGTCCGTGCCGGCGCCGATGGAGTTCGTGCCGGGCCAGTTCGCGATGGTTTCCGGGTGGCCGGGTAACGACCCGCTCCTTCCGAGACCCCTGGCGCTCTTCCATTCGAGGAGCGTTCCCAAGGGAAAACACACGGTCGAGTTCGTCTACAAGGTGGTGGGAAGAGGGACCGCCCTTCTGTCCGGCATGCACCCGGGAGAACCGTTGGCCATGACGATGCCCCTTGGCCGCGGTTTCGACCTGGGAAAGGGCGGCCGGATGTACTGGCTTGTGGGCGGCGGCGTCGGCTTTTCCTCCGTTTTTCCCGCGGCGGCCGCTCTTGCGTGGAAGAAGGCGGACTTCGAGATCTTCCTTGGAAGCCGCACCCGCCGGCATCTTCCTCCGAAGGAACTGACGCCCGTGGGCCCTGCGCCGGGCCTCGTTCACCTGTGCACGGAGGACGGGACCGCCGGATATTTCGGGAGGGTCACCGATGCCGTGCGTGAGCGGATCAAATCCCTCACGATCGCCTCGGCGTCCCGGCTCACGATCCTGGCGTGCGGTCCCCGCGAGATGCTCAAGGACCTGGCCCAAGCCGCGGAAGCGTGCGGCGCACAGATGCAGGCGGCGCTGGAAAACCACATGGCGTGCGGATTCGGCGTCTGCTGGGGATGCGTCGTCGCCTTGCGGGACGGGGAGGGCACCGCCCACCGGCGGGTGTGCAAGGAGGGGCCGGTGTTCGACGCCCGGGAGGTCGTCTGGTGAAGCCGGATCTTTCCGTTTCCCTCGGCTCCCTGCGGGTCAAGAATCCCGTAATGAGCGCCTCGGGAACCTTCGGTTATGGACTAGAGTTTTCGCCGTTCTTCGACATCTCCCGGCTGGGGGCCATCGTTGTCAAAGGGCTTTCGCTCGAGCCGTCGAAGGGGAATCCGCCTGGACGCATTGTCGAGACGGCCTCGGGCATGCTGAACGCCATAGGGCTCCAGAACATCGGCGTGGAGAGGTTCGTCGCCGACGTCGTACCGAGGCTCGAAGACGCGGGCGCCACGTACGTGGCGAACATCTACGGAAGGACGCCGGAAGAGTACGAGGAGGTTGCCCGCCGCGTGTCGTCGATCCGCTCCCTCGCCGCGATCGAGGTGAACGCTTCCTGCCCCAACGTCAAGGAGGGGGGGATGGCGTTCGGGGCCACACCTGAAGGCGTTTCGCGGCTTACGGCGCGGGTGCGCCAGTCGACGGACAAGCCGGTCTGGGTGAAACTGAGCCCCAACGTTTCGGACATCGGGACGATCGCTTCCGCGGCGGCCGGGGCGGGCGCGGACGCAGTGTCCCTCATCAACACGCTTGTCGGGATGGCGGTGGACCACCGGACGCGGCGGCCAAAGCTGTCCAACGTGACAGGCGGGCTGTCCGGGCCCGCGATCAAGCCGGTCGCACTGCGTATGGTCTGGGAGGTGTGCCGGCGGGTTTCCATTCCCGTGATCGGGATCGGCGGGATCCAGACCGCGGCGGACGCGCTGGAATTCCTCCTGGTGGGAGCGTCCGCGGTGCAGGTGGGAACGGCCAACTTCCGGAATCCGATGGCGTGCATCGAGATCCTGGAGGGGATCGAGGCGTTCCTGCGCGAGGAGCGGCTGACCGGGATATCGGAATACCGGGGGACGCTTTCGCGGTAAAGAAATGTCTTGTAGGCGTTTTCTTATTACCTGTATAATTAACCCTCGGGTTGAAGCTGGCGGCTCGCGGGGCGGAGTTTATGGTCGCCCGCAGCTTAACTCGAGTGCTGAGGGGGTTTATTGAAAGTGGGCTTTGCCCACTTTTTTTTTGACGTCTTAAGTATTTCGGATGACGTCATGCAGCTCTCGCCTAGGGATGAGCGAGAGCTGCAGGCGATGAGCATGCCAAAATGCCGCAGGGGTCTTAGTAGTCGGGAGCGGCAGGGCGTAAAAATTGTCAGCCTGTAGCGGAACCCGGCAGGCCTAGAGCTGCAGGCGATGAGCATGCCAAAATGCCGCAGGGGTCTTAGTAGTCGGGAGCGGCAGGGCGTAATAATTGTCAGCCTGTAGCGGAACCCGGCAGGCCTAGAGCTGCAGGCGATGAGCATGCCAAAATGCCGCAGGGGTCTTAGTAG
>JAGVHM010000203.1 GCA_020056545.1 bacterium | reverse complement strand
CCGCGGAGGCGTGGACGGAAGCGACGGCGCCCCCGATCGCGAAAGCCGACGGCGAGGCGGGGGCCGTGGAGAAGGTGGTGCTGCCGAACGGCATCCGGGTGATCGTCCGGGAGAGCCGCGCCGTCCCTGTGGTTGCCGTCGAGGCGGGATTCCTGGCAGGGTTGCGGGCCGAGCCGGCGGAGAAGAACGGTATATCCGTCATGACCGCGGAAATGCTGACCAAGGGGACGAGTGAGCACAGCGCGGAGCAGATAGCTGAAGCGGTGGAGGATATGGCCGCAGGCCTTTCGGGATTTTCCGGAAGGAACTCCTTCGGTCTTCAGGGGAAGTTCCTGCGGAAGGATTTCGAGCGGGGATTCCGCCTCTTCGCCGAGTCGCTGCTGTCGCCGACCTTCCCACGGGAGGAGCTGGAAAAAAAACGCCTGGAGATTCTGGGAAGGCTCAAGCAGCAGAAGGACAACCTGACGCAGTCGGCATTCCTTCTTTTCCTTGCCACTCATTACGGGGACCATCCGTATTCGCGGAACAGTCTCGGCAAGGAGGACATTGTCCGCGGCATGGAGCCCGAAGACCTGAAGACCTTTTATGAGAGGTGGGCCGACCCGCGGAACATGGTGATAACCGTGTCGGGGGACATCGGCGCGGACGAAGCCGTTTCCGCGGTCCGGAAGGCGTTCGGGAATTTTCCCGAGAGGAAAGGGTTCGTCCCCATCGGGCCGATGCCGGTTCCCGCGGAGGCGGGGATACGTCGTGGCGAGGAGCAGCGTGATAAGCAGCAGGCCCACTTCGTGATCGGCTATACGGGAGCGAGGTTCACGGATCCGGACCAATACGCGATGGACGTGCTGGGTTCTGCGCTCGCAGGGCAGGGCGGGCGGTTGTTCACCAACCTGCGGGATAAGAAGTCTCTTGCATACTCGGTGACCTCATTTTCCTCCGAACAGGTCGACCCCGGATTTTTCGCATTCTACATGGGTACGAGCGCCGACAAGCTGGAAGGGGCGATCGCCGACACGCTCAAGGAGATCGAAGATGTCCGCAAGGGCGGGGTCACCCGGGAGGAATTCGAGCGGGCGAAAAAGTGGATGGTCGGCACATACGAGATCGGGCTCCAGAGCAACTCCGCCTACGCCGAGAAGATGTTGTTCAACGAGCTGTACGGCGTCGGGTACGAGGAGACGTTCCGCACCCCGGAGAAAATTCAGGCCGTGACACTGGAAGAGGTCAACCGGATCGCCGCGAAGGTGATGAACGTCGAGAGGTACACCATCTCCGTCATCCGCGGCAAATAAAGTTACTTAAAACCCAGGGACGTTCTTAAACTTTTTAATGTAGATGCAGATTCCCGTCCTGCGGGGGCGGGGGGGGGGCTGTGCAGCGTGTAGCCCTAAGGTCTACATGACATCGGCTCTGTGACGGGGCGGCAAATCACTTGGACGAATCGATCTTTTTCAGGTTTTCAAGCTGTGTGGTCGCCGTCTGGACGGAACGGGCGGCGTCCACATGGGACGGGTCGAAGGCAAGAATCGACCTCCAGGCGGAGATCGCCGCCTCCAGGTTCCCCTTGCGGTATTCGATGAGCCCCTTTTCCATCAGGCTCGACGAAGCGCGGTCGATGGAGGCGCGGATATCGGCTTTGGCGAACGGGAGGGTCCTTCCTTTCTCGGCCGGGTGGGAAGCGAACCGCAATGCGGACGACCACCGCCTGCCGGCCTCCTCCGTCTTTCCCTGCCGGAAGGACTCGTCGGCGCTGTTTTTCAGTCCTGCGAGCGCCGCGGGAAAGTCCGTCGTCACTCCGGGGTGGCCGGGGCTGTCTTTCCAGGTAGCGGCGAACATCTCCAGCGCGCGTTCGTAATTCGTTTCCGCCAACGCCGCCACCCCTTGGGCATATGCGCGGTCCGCGGGAGTGGCGGGAAAAGGCGCTGAAGTGCGACCGGCGCATCCTCCCCCGAGAATGACGGCTATCAATGCAACGGGTAGAACCCACCGCATCACAGCGCCATACCCTTCCATTCCGCTGTCTCCTGTTGGGGCATTTCCTTCACCATCTCGACGAGAGCATCGGTCAGCACCGGAGAGAATTGCGTACCCCGGAACCGGAGGATCTCCTCGACCGCTTCCGCCGGGGAAAGCCCTTTCCTGTAAGGCCGTGTGGATGTCATGGCGTCGAACGCGTCGACGAGCGCGATGATCTGGGCGTGGACGGGAATTTCCGAATCGCGTTTCCCGTCGGGGTACCCGTTACCATCGTACCACTCGTGGTGGGCACGCACCACAGGGACGTACCGTTTCAGGGAGGGTGCCATATTGAGTATTTCAGCGCCGTCGGCGGCGTGTGTGCGTATCTCCACGTACTCGTGTTGAGTGAGCGACTGCTTCTTGAGGAGTATGTCGTCGGGGGTCCGGATCTTCCCCACGTCATGAAAGAGACAGGCCTTATCGAGGTGCTCCAGCTCTTCCTCGGAGAAGCCGAGCCGCCGCCCCAGCTGGCAGGAGATGCGTGCGACCCGCGTCGAGTGGCCGAGCGTGTAGGGATCCCTTGCGTCGATCGACGCCGCGATCACCCGGACCATTCCGACATAGGCTTCTTCAAGGTCCTTGGCGTACCCGCTGAGCCGGTCCTGCTGGGTAGTGATCGTCTCCGCCATACGGTTGAAATTCCGTGTCAGATCTCCGAGCTCGTCGCTTCCTCGGACCGGGATCGGGTGAAACGTCTGGCCGCCGGCCAGTTCGTTGACGCCGGCGGAGAGTCTCTTCACGGGGGTGGTGATAAGGGATGCCAGCGCCAGGGTCCCCAGCAACGCGATCCCCAGAATGATCGACGCCGTGATGAGCACCGATCGCTCCACGCCCCGCTGCGCCAGGAGCAGGCTTTCCTGCGACAGGGCGACCGATGCCGTCCCCACGCGTTTT
>JAGVHM010000064.1 GCA_020056545.1 bacterium | reverse complement strand
CGCCCGCCTGTCGGGCTCCGCAAGGTCGCCCTTTTCCTCCCTGCACGGTCGGCGGCAGGCTCGGAGTTCGAATCGAAACATTTATGCCGATATTCGAACTCCCCGCTGCGCCCTGCGTCCGCATTACTGGGGTATTGAAATAGGGTGCAAGTCCTTACGCGTCGGGGTTGCGGTGGAAGAATTCGGGGATCCTCGGCAATCCGTCGACCATGACCCGCCGTCCGTCGATCCGAAGCCTCCCCTGGAAGAACAGCCGGATCGCCATTGGGTATATCCTGTGCTCCTGGACGAGGATCCGCGCCGCGAGAGTGTCCTCCGTGTCGTCGCAGTAGACCGGGACCACACCCTGGACGATGACCGGGCCGGTGTCCACGCCCTCATCGAGGAAATGCACGGTGCAGCCGGAGAACCGGACTCCGTAGTCAAGGGCCTGCCGCGGGCCGTGCGTCCCGGGGAAGGAGGGGAGAAGGGCCGGATGGATGTTGATGATCCGGTTCGGGAAAGCGCGGACGAACACGGGGGTGAGCACCCGCATGAATCCAGCCAGGCAGATCAGCTCCGCGCCGCTTTTGCGCAGTATCTCGACGAGACGTGCGTCGAACTCCTCGCGGCCGGAGAAATCCTTGTGGCTGACCACTTCCGTGGGGATGCCGTGCTTCTTAGCGCGCACGAGGCCGTAGGCGTCCGTCTTGTTGCTGATGACGAGCCCGACCCTGCACGGTATCTCCCCCCGTTCCGACGCGTCAATTATCGCCTGAAGGTTCGAGCCGCTTCCCGACACAAGTACTGCGATGACCGGCTTGTCGCTCATGGTCTTCCTCCGGCAAGAAGTACCCGCGGGCAGCCTTTCCGCCCCTTTATCACTTCTCCGATCGGATGGGCCGACTCTCCGGCGCGGCGCAGGTGCCGCAGTGCGCGGGCGGCGTCGGCGGCCCGGACGGTGAGGACCATCCCGATCCCCATGTTGAAGGTCCGGTATGCCTCCTCCTCGGGGAGCCGCGCCCCTCTGACGAGGGTGCCGAACACGGGAGGAACCGGCCACGTCCCCTTCTCGATGACCGCGGTCACGCCGTCCGGCATCGTACGCGGCACGTTCCCCAGGATCCCACCGCCGGTGATGTGCGCCATCGAGCGGATCCGGACCTTGCGAAGGAGGGAGAGGACAGGGCGGACGTAGATCCGGGTGGGTTTGAGCAGTTCGTCCGCGACCGTGGCGCTCCACTCCGGGATCCGGGAGTGGATCTTCTTTTTCATGAGATCGAAGACCACCTTGCGCGCCAGCGAGTACCCGTTGCTGTGCAGCCCGGACGAAGAAAGACCGATGAGAATGTCCCCCGGAAGAACGGCGCGCCCGTCGATGATGCTCCGCCGCTCGACGAGGCCCACCGCGAACCCGGCGAGGTCGAACTCACCTGGCGCGTAAACGGACGGCATCTCCGCGGTCTCACCGCCCAATAAAGCGCAGCCGGCCTGCCTGCACCCTTCCGCTATCCCGGAAACCACCCTGGCGCCGTCCCTGGCGGAGAGCTTCCCCGTTGCGTAATAGTCGAGGAAGAAGATCGGCTCCGCGCCGTGGACGAGAATGTCGTTGACGCACATCGCCACGAGGTCTATTCCCACGGTGTCGAGCTTCCCCGCCATCGAGGCGACCTTGACCTTGGTGCCCACCCCGTCCGTACCGGAAACGAGGACCGGGTTGCGATACCGGCGCGAGGGTAAACGGAAGAAGCCCGCGAACGACCCGATGTCCCCCAGGACCTCCTTCCGATGGGTGGAGCGGACCATGGGACGGATGAGGGACACCATCCGTTCTCCCTCGTCGATGTTCACTCCAGCGGCGGCGTAGGTCACGGTATTTTTCACGCGTTGCGCTCCGTCTGAATCCGGTATCATGTAACATGTAACTTATTTGCGTGAGGTTATGTCAATGTTTTTTCCCGCCGCATCCGGTGAGATATCCGGTCGATAAGGGAGAGGAAGGGGAAGGATGGCAAGGAGGGTGGGGGTCGTGATCCTCGGGGACGAAGTTCTGTCCGCCGAGATCAGGGAGGCGAACCTGGGCTTTATCCTTCCGCTCCTCAACGAATGGGGAGCGGAGGTCGCGTTGTGCGCGATCCTTCCCGACGACATCGAGGTCGTTGTGCGCCACCTGCGCGCATACCTTGACGAAGTGGACCTGCTGGTGCTCACAGGCGGTATCGGCCCGACTCCGGACGACATCACCAGGGAAGCGGTGGCGCGCGTGGCGGGAGTGCCGCTGGTCGTCCATCCGGATGCGAAGGCGGCGCTCGAGAAATATTACGGGGAGCGGATGAATCCCTACCGGATGCTGATGGCGCAGGCCCCGGAAGGGTCGACGCTGATTCCCAATCCGGTGAGCGCCGCGCCGGGGTTTTTCGTCGCGCGCATCGCCGCCTTTCCCGGGATCCCCATTCTCCTGCACGAGATGTTCGGGTGGATTCGCCCCCATGTCGAGGGGAAGCGAAAGAGCCGGGTGGCGCTCTTCGGGAAGATCCCCGAATCCGGTTACGCGGGATATATGAAAGAGGTCATGGAGGCTTTTCCCGGCGTGAGCGTCGGATCGTACCCGATGATGGATGGGGAATACCGCGTTCGGATCGTGTTCCGGGCAGGTGAATTTTCCCGCGCCGCGGCTTGCGCGGACATGTTCACGGAGAAAATACGCGGGGCGGGCTGGGAAATACAGAGACGCGAAGAGGAACGGAGGGGAGATGCATAAGGGGGGCTTGGGGAGATCGTGTATTGCGGCGGTCCTGGGATCGCTTGTCCTGCTGGTCCTTTACGGCGACGCGCACGGAGCGGACGCTTCCGCGGCCATGACCGCGGCAGGCTGGAAGGAACAGGTTCACGGGCGCTGGGGGAGCCGTCCGGATAGAAAGGTCGTGGTCGGGGATAAAGGCCTTGCGGGCGAGTTCGTCATCCCCCCCGGGGGCGCATTGTCCTGGGAGAAGCAAGGACCCTTCGATCTTGCCGCCGGCAGTAGGCTGGTGTTCGAATTTTCTTCCGACGCGACGAATCCGTCTTCGGAAGACTACAAGGAATTCGAGACACGCTTCCCCGTGTCGGTGACCGTCGTCTTCGGCAAGGATTCGCAGGATATACCGTGGAAATCCCGTGCCGTGGATTTATCCCTCAAGGTCTGGAAAGGGTTCCCCCCCGGAGGCATCCGCATCGTCTACGCTTACGGGAACAAGGCTCCGGTGGGTTCCATGTACCGCACCGCGGAGGAGGAAGCGGTTTTCATCCTTGCGGGGGAAGAGGAGAAGGGGAAGACCATCAAGGCGGCGCGGGACCTGAAAACGGATTTCTTCGCCGCATTCGGCCGACTTCCCAAGGGGCCGGTGACCGGCATCATCGTCAGCGCGGAGCGCCCTTCGAAGGAGCGCGGGAAGCTTGCGGGCCGCTTCGGCATAGCGCTGCCGGCGCCCTGAACCGGAACTATTCGTACCGGAGCGCCTCGATCGGGTCCAGCAGCGACGCCTTCCGCGCGGGGTAGAAACCGAAGAAAACCCCGACCGCGGCCGAGAATCCGAAGGCGAGCAGGATAGCTCCGGGCGATATCAGCGTCGACCATCCCGCGAACCTGGATATGATCCAGGATCCCCCCACGCCCACCAGGATGCCGATCGCCCCACCCGTGACCGCGAGGACCAGCGCCTCGATCAGGAACTGCAGAAGGATGTCCTTCTCTCGTGCACCCACCGCCATCCTTATCCCTATCTCCCTTGTCCGCTCGGTCACAGAGACGAGCATGATGTTCATGATTCCGATCCCTCCCACGAGAAGGGACACGGAAGCGATGGCGCCGAGGAGCAGGCTCATGACGCGTGTGGAGGCCTCCGCCACGGCGAGCATTTCGGAAAGATTGCGGACGGAGAAATCCGGGTCCTGCCCGGGCGCGATCCGGTGGCGCTGCCGCAGGAGGTCCACGATCTGCTTTTCGGCCTCCTTGACCGAATCGCCGCCTGCGGCCTGCGCGAGGATGACTCCCACGGTCCCGACGTGGACGCTGCCGACCAGCTTCTTCTGGGCGGTGGTGATGGGAATGACGACGATGTCGTCCTGGTCCTGGCCCTGCGGGGACTGTCCCTTCTTTTCCAGGACGCCCACGACGGTGAAAGGCACGCGCTTTATGCGGATGATCTTCCCGACGGGGCTCTCCTCCCCGAAGAGGTTGTCGGAGACGGTCTGACCGAGCACGGCGACCTTGGCCGCGGCTTCCATCTCCGCCGAGCTGAAGTATCTCCCCCCGGTCGGCATCCATTCGCGGATCTGAAAGAATTCGGGGGCCACGCCCTGTATGATCGTGCTCCAGTTCTGGTTCCCGTAGACGACCGGGGCGGTCGTTCTCATCGATGGGGAGACCAGGCGCACCGCGGGAAGTTCCTTACCCATCGCCCTCGCGTCTCCCATCGTGAGTGTCGGCGTGCTTCCGATCCCCGAACGCAGGCCGCCGGAGGTGGTGCTCCCCGGAAGGATCATGATCAGGTTGGAGCCGATCGAGGCGATCTGTGCTGCGATCCGCTCGTTGGCGCCCGCGCCGATCGCCACCATGGCGATCACAGCCGCGACTCCGATGATCATCCCCAGCATGGTGAGGACGGAGCGCATCTTGTTCGCCCGAAGCGAACGGTAGGCGACCTTGGATGCGGCGTAGAGATTCATCTCGGAACCACCGGGCTGTCCGAAACCACTTTTCCGTCGCGGAACCGCACGATCCGTTTCGAATAACGGGAGATTTCGTCCTCGTGCGTCACCAGCACCAGCGTGATCCCCCGTTCGTCGGCCAGGCCCTGAAAGACGCGCATGATTTCGGCGCTCGTGGCCGAATCCAGGTTGCCGGTCGGCTCGTCCGCCAGCAGAAGGGATGGGGTGTTCACGATGGCGCGGGCGATG
>JAGVHM010000168.1 GCA_020056545.1 bacterium | reverse complement strand
CCATCCGCATGGCCGTTTCCAGGACCATGTCGAAGGTCTCTTTGCTGTGGTCGGCGAAATAGGGATACTTCGTCAGCGCCGCCGCGTCGAATTGCTCGTAGAGCAGGAATTGCAGGTTTCTCAGACTGATGAACTTTTCCGCCATGGTATCCTCCTCGTCTTTGCAATCCAATCATGTTCCGGAATCGTCCCCTTTTTCCCTATCCTTTCCTCTTTAACCTTGCAAGGACCATCTGGGCCGCCGTCCGGCCCGAGAGGATCGCCGATTCGTAGCCGCAGCCCATCGGCGCCGCCCCCCCGACGAAATCCAGCCCCCGGATGAACCGCTCCTGGGGGATGGAAAGGGCCCGCGCCACGACGGAGTCCCAGGGGTCCTGCTCGTAGGCGTAGATCGTCCCCTTGAAGGCCCCCGTATAGCGGGCGAAGGTCGGCGGCGCGGCGATCTCGACCTCTTCGATGTGCTCCCACAGCGAGCAGTTCAGCGCCCGGCCGAACTGGTCGATCATCGCCCGGGCGAAGGTTTGCTTGGCTATTAAGTATTCCTCCGGTTTCACGTCCTTCCAGGCATCGGGGCCCGTCAGGGCGGTCATCGAGAGGATCGTCGTACCCGGGGGTGAGCAGCCGGGGTTCGCCTTGTTCAGGCAGATCGTCGCCTGCATCCGCGGCGGTTCGAAGGTGTTGAAGTTTTCGTAGGCCTTCTCGGTATCCATGTCCGGGCCGATGAAGTAGCCGTAGCTCTCGATGTTGAGCGCCTCGGTCGGACAGTCGAGGCCGAGGTAGACGACGAAGGCGCTCGACCCCGTCTTCCGGGCATTGGTCAATTTGAAAGCCCCCTCGGGAACCGCCCCCGGCGGGTCGATCAGCCGGCCGTAGACGAGGCTCGGCGACGCGTTGGAGAGGACAAAGCGCGTTTTGATCCGCTCGCCCGAGGCCGTCTCCACGCCGGTCACGCGGCCCGCTTCCGTGAGGATCTTTGCGACCTTTACGCCGTACTCCGTCCGGCCGCCGAGCTGGCGGATCCGGGCGTCCACGGCGGCGGACATCCCGTGGGAGCGCTCCCGCGGGACATGGGCCCCCCGGAGGAGGTAGTCGTACAGGACAAGCGCCCAGATCGTGAAGGCGAGGCGGTTGACCGGGAGCCCCAGGTAGCACCAGTAGGGGTAGATGAGATCGAGGGCGGCCTCGGGGAAGCCGAAGGTCCGCGTGACCTGATCCACCGTATATCCCGCCGTCGCGAGGAAGGCGGGGTATTCTTCCATCAGGACCTGGCCGTCGGGCTGTCCCTTCATCCGTCCGACGTAGGAGATTCCGTCGAAGACCCCCTTGCAGGCGCCAAGGTATTTTTCCAGGGGTTCGCGGCTCCCCGGGACGGCCTGCGCGATGGTTTCGACGAAGTTTTCAATCCCGAAAGGGATCTTGAGGTTAACCCCTTTGTCCGTGAGGATCAGGTGGTAGGCCTCGGGGACCGGAACGAACGCAAAATCCGCTTCACCCTCGCCGATGAGGTACTTGCGGACGAATCCCGGCTCCTCCGGGGAGCCGACGTTGGAGAGCTCGTGGAGCGAGGGTTCGAATTCGAAGCGGCCGCGGACGAAGCTCGTGGCGAAGCCGCCGGGGAGGTTGTGCTGTTCGAGCAGCAGTACGCGGACCCCTTCCTTGGCAAGCTTCAGGGCGGCGGCCAACCCCCCGTTTCCCGCCCCGATGACGACGCAGTCGTAGGCGGCGTCAAAATGGGAGCCGCCCTTTGCGGCGGCGCCGGTGAGCGAGAGGCGGATCTCCAGGTCGGAGAGGGGATAGGTCGCGCACGGGTGGATGAATCCAAATCGCCGGTCCGCCTCGCGGCGGCCGTCGTCCTCGGGCTTGATGAACACCTCGCCGGAGACGAGGTGCGACCGGCAGAGGCCGCACTCGCCGGAGCGGCACTGGGAATCCGGGGCGAGCCCCGCCCGTTCCAGGGCGGTGAGGATCGTCTCCTCGGCCGCGGCCCGGACGATCTTTATCGCCGTTCCCATTTGGACAGTGAGCGAGAAGCTCTTTTCCCACGCCGTGACGGGAAATCCCGGGCGGGCGGCAATGGCGGCCTCTTCCCCGAACACCTCCCGGCGGATTCGCCGCCTTGGGATCCCCAGCGCTGCCAGCTCCTGATCGAGGAAACGGTACATCTCGGCGGGGCCGCAGAGGAAGAAGGTTTTCCCCGCGTGGTCGCCCGCGAGGTCGCGGATGCAGGCGGCGGTGAGAAAACCGGTCGGGCCGCACCATGCTTCATCCGGCTCGCTGCAGACGACGGCGACCTTGATCTTCTCCGGCAGCCGCGCCGCGAGTTCGCGGAGTTCCGTCGCGAAGGGGATGTCGTCGGGCCGGCGGGTTCCGTAGAGGAGGGTGATCCGCGCATCGAGCCTCCCCGCCGCGACCTCCCGGAGCATCGACCGGATCGGCGTGATCCCGCTGCCTCCGGCGAGGGCGATGATCTCCGGGCTGTCCCGAAGGGGGTCGTAATAGAAGGTTCCGTGCGGGCCGGAGGCGGTAATCTGCGTGCCCGCCCGCCAGGATTCCCAGATCCGCCCGGTGAGGAAGCCGCCCTCCTTCCGGCGGATCGCGATCTCGTAGAAACCGTCGGCGCCCGAGGCCTCATACGGGGCCGAGGAGATAGCGTAGGGCCGCGTGATCCAGGAATCCCCGATCGGAACCTTGAGGCTCAGGTACTGGCCGGCGCGGAAAACGGGAAGTTCCGTTTGCGCGCCCGGCGCCGGCCGGAGGCGGAAGGTCCGTGTCGAAGCTGTCTCTTCGCGGATCTCCGTGATGACCAGGTCGATCCTATCCGGATGAAGCCTGCGGGCCAGGGCGTTGGCGGGGT
>JAGVHM010000018.1 GCA_020056545.1 bacterium | reverse complement strand
CGCGGACCCAACCAGGACGCGCGCGTTTCCGCAGACGGGAAGGAATACACCCCCCCCCAGATCTCCGCCATGGTGCTCGGCAAGCTTAAGAAAGCGGCGGAGACATACCTCGGCGAGGAGGTCAAGAAGGCCGTCATCACCGTGCCGGCCTACTTCAACGACTCCCAGCGGCAGGCGACCAAGGACGCGGGGACCATCGCGGGGCTGGAGGTCCTTCGGATCATCAACGAGCCCACGGCGGCGGCGCTCGCATACGGCCTCGACAAGAAGAAGAACGAACTGATCGCGGTGTTCGATTTCGGCGGCGGCACCTTCGACATATCGATTCTGGAGGTGGGAGACAACGTGGTCGAGGTGAAGGCGACCAACGGTGACACGCACCTCGGCGGTGACAACATCGACCAGCGGATCATCGAGTGGATCGTCGCGGAGTTCAGGAAGGACCAGGGGATCGACCTGTCGAAGGACCGTACGGCGCTGCAGCGCCTGAGGGAGGGGTCCGAAAAGGCGAAGATCGAGCTGTCCTCGGTGCTGGAGACCGAGATCAGCCTGCCGTTCATCACGGCGGACGCCACGGGGCCGAAGCACCTGCAGCTGAAGCTCACCCGTGCGAAGTTCGAGCAGATGGTGCAGGACATCCTCGACAGGGCGCTTTCGCCCTGCGAGCGGGCGATCAAGGACGCAGGGGTCTCAGTCGGGAAGATCGACGAGGTCGTGCTCGTCGGCGGCTCCACGAGGATCCCGAAGGTCGTGCAGATGGTGAAGGATTTCTTCGGGAAGGACCCGCACCAGGGGGTCAACCCGGACGAGGTCGTGGCGGCCGGCGCGGCGGTGCAGGCGGGTGTCCTCGGCGGAGAGGTGAAGGACATCCTGCTCCTCGACGTGACGCCCCTTTCACTTGGGATCGAGACTCTGGGCGGGGTGCTGACGAAGCTGATCGAACGGAACACGACGATACCGGTCCGCAAGTCGGAGAACTTCACCACGGCGGCGGACGGGCAGACGAGCGTGGAAATCCACGTCCTTCAGGGGGAGCGCGAGATGGCGGCGGCGAACCGGACCCTGGGGCGGTTCCACCTGGAAGGGATTCCCGCGGCGCCCCGTGGCGTCCCCAAGGTCGAGGTGACTTTCGACATCGACGCCAACGGGATCCTTCACGTCAACGCGAAGGACACCGCGACAGGAAAGGAGCAGAAGATCACCATCACGGCGTCGACCGGCCTGAACAGGGAGGACATCGACAGGATGGTGAAAGAGGCCGAGTCCCACTCGGACGAGGACCGGAAACGCAAGGCCGTCGTCGAGGCCCGGAACCACCTCGATTCCATGATCTATAACACGGAGAAGACGATCCGGGAGAACAGGGAGAAGCTGCCCGCCGATCTGGTGGCGAAGACCGAGACGGCGGTGACGGAAGCGAAGGAGTCGCTCAAATCCGAGGATGCGCAGGTCCTGCAGGGAGCGGCCGATAAGCTGATGAAAGAGGCCCACGCCCTCGCGGAGAAGCTCTACCAGGCGGCCTCCACCGCGCCTCCTCCGGGAGGCGGGACGCCGCCGGGAGAAGCGGGGGGAAAGAAGGGACCCGAAGGCGACGTGGTGGAAGCCGAATACGAGGACCCGGGCAAGAAGTAGGGCCCGTATGAATCGAGGTAGCCCTTCGCGGTAAAAACCGCTCTGGGCATTTTCCTGTTGAACATCTTTAGAAAATGATCCGGCCGGGCGAACGGCCGGGGTAAAGGAGAAAAGATAATGGCGATCGTTCG
The DNA here is from genome assembly GCA_020056545.1 of bacterium. Taxonomy (GTDB): domain Bacteria; phylum Desulfobacterota; class Deferrimicrobia; order Deferrimicrobiales; family Deferrimicrobiaceae; genus JAENIX01. Next base: position 7,288 of record JAGVHM010000018.1, on the reverse strand, counting down.
TTGGTGGGATCCGCTCAGGGACTTGTCGAGCATCCAGGAGAAGATGAACCAGCTCTTCGAGGACACTTTTTCCAGAACCAGGGGCCGCGACGAGGCGCTGGGGAAGGGGATGTGGACGCCCGCCGTCGACATCTTCGAGACCGAGGAAGCGGTTGTCGTGAAGGCGGAAATCCCCGGCGTGGAGAGGGACCAGATAGCGGTCGGGATCAAGGACGGCATTCTCACGCTGCACGGGGAAAGGAAGTTCGAGAAGGAGGTCAAGGAGGAGAACTACCACCGCATCGAGCGGGCCTACGGTACGTTCCATCGCTCCTTTTCGCTCCCCTCGTCGGTCGAGCAGGACAAGATCAGCGCGAAGTTCAAGGAAGGGGTCCTCGAAGTGACGCTGCCCAAGAAGGAACGAGCGAAGCCGAAACAGATCAAGGTGGACGTGAAGTAGGACGATGGATCCGAAAAAAAACTACTACGAGATCCTCGGCGTGCCGGAGAGCGCGAAGGGAGAGGAGATCAAGAAGGCGTTCAGGCGGCAGGCGAAGAAATGCCATCCCGACGTCAACCCGGGCGACAAGGCGGCCGAGGCCAGGTTCAAGGAGATCAACGAGGCACACGAGGTTTTACGAGATCGCGGGAAACGTGAGGAGTACGACTCCGTCCGGAAAGGTGTTTTCCAGGGGAGGGGCGAAAGGGGTCCGTTCGGGTGGCCGGGCGGTTCAGGCTTCGAGCCGGGAGGACGCGCTTACCATGCCGAGACCGTCGATTTCGACGAGGTTTTCGGCGATTTTCTGCGCGGAGGCGGAACAAGATTTTCCCAGGGTGGGATCCAGGGACGCGACATACACATGGAACTTCCGGTGGAGTTCCTCGATATGGCCAACGGCACGGTCCGCGAAATACATTACCGCCGGCCCAGGACCTGCGCTCCGTGCGGCGGCACGGGCCGTTCCGGGCGAAAGGGGTGCGCGAGCTGTTTCGGCGCGGGGGTGTCCGAGGCGGAAGAGCGCGTGAAGGTGAAGATCCCGGCCGGCGCGCAGGACGGATCGAAGATACGGGTGGCGGGGAAAGGCGAAGAGAAACCGCACCCGGGCGGGAACGGGGACCTCGTGATCACGCTGCGGATGATCCAGCACCCTTACTTCCGGAGGGATGGAAGCGACATCCTCATGGATGTCCCGATCCATTACTCGGAGGCGGTCAAGGGCGCGAAGATCTCGATACCGACGATAGACGGGCCGGTGATGGTCTCGATCCCTCCCGGCTCCGGAGGCGGCCGGAAGCTTCGCCTCAAGGGGAAGGGCGTTCTCGTCCCGGGCACGACGTCCCGCGGGGACCAGTACGTTGTTCTGCAGGTGTCCGTGCCCGGCTCGCGCTCGGAGAAGTTTCTCGATCTCGTCGTCGGCCTCGCGGAGTATGAAGACCCTAATTTGAGAAGCGGCTGGAACTGATTCGTCTATAATGGAATCCATGATTGTGGGAAGGGCTTCGAATATTCGGACACACTAAGGAGAATGACGAGCGATGAGCAACACGCTGAAGACGGGATTGCTGCTGGCGGTGCTGACCGCCATTTTCCTCCTCATAGGGGACGCAGTCGGGGGCCGGAACGGCATGACCATGGCCTTCGGGCTGGCCGTTATGATGAATTTCGGCACGTACTGGTTCTCGGACAAGATCGTATTGCGGATGTACGGGGCGCAGGTGGTTACCGAGGCGGAAGCGCCGCAGCTTCACGGGGTCGTCAGGCGGTTGAGCCTCGCCGCCGGCCTGCCGATGCCGAAGATCTATATCATTCCGACGGATTCCCCCAACGCGTTCGCCACGGGGCGGAACCCTCAGCATGCGGCGGTGGCGGTAACGGAGGGGATCCTCCGCCTGCTCTCCCCTGACGAACTGGAGGGAGTGCTTGCCCATGAAATCGCCCACGTCCGGAACCGGGACATCCTCATCGGAACGGTGGCCGCGACGCTGGCCGGGGCGGTTATGATGATCGCCCGTTTCGCCCAGTTCGCGGCGATCTTCGGGGGAGGCGGACGGGACCGGGACGACGATGGCGGCGGGGTGCTGGGCATGCTGTTCCTCGCGATCGTGGCGCCGCTCGGGGCGATGCTCGTCCAGATGGCCGTCTCCCGTTCGCGTGAATACCTGGCGGACGAGACCGGCGCGAAGGTTTGCGGGAAGCCCCATTCGCTGGCGCGGGCACTGGAGAAGATTTCCGGGTATTCAAAGGAGGTGCCTATGAACGCGACGCCGGCCACCGCGCACATGTTCATCGTGAGCCCGTTGACGGGAGGCGGGGTGCTTTCACTGTTCAGCACGCACCCCCCCGTCGAAAAACGCGTGGAGCGGCTGCGCGCGATGGGAATGGCGGGATGACGCAGTCCTGGAGGAGTGACGTTAAGCCATGATGGAGATCTCGTTTTACCGGGAAAAGCTTTCCGAGTCCGGTCACCGGGTGCTGAACTCGTCGATCGAGGAGTCCCAGCGGAGGCACCACTATTACCTGGGGCTCGAGCACCTGTTCATCGCTTTCGCGGAGCAGGAAAAGCCGCTGTTCCGCGAGCTGATGTCCATGATCGGCCTGAACGTCGAGGCGGTGCTCTACTCCGTGAACGAGCACCTGAACATCTCCCGCCAGTATCTCGGCGTCGGGCTCAAGGTTCCTCCGGCCACCAAGCAGGTCTTCCGCGTGGCGTGGGAGACGGCCCAGCGCAACCGGCGCGCCCAGATCGATGCCTCCGACCTCTTCCTGGGGATTTTCCACGAGGTGCACTCCATCCCGGCGAGGATACTGAAGAGCTACGGAGTCGACCCCGCGCACGCCCTGTCCCGGTTCTCGTCCCAGCTTCGCACCCGGGAAGAGAAGGTGGAGGAGTTCCGCAAGCGGTACGAGCTGCCGGCGAATCTGCGTTCTTTCGGCGTGAACCTTAACCTGCTCGCCCGGGAGGGGAAGATACCGCCGATCATCGGGCGGGAGCGGGAGATCGACCAGATCATCGAATATCTCTGCCACAAGGACCGGAGCAACTCGGTGATGATCATAGGCGACCCCGGCGTCGGGAAGACCGCGGTGGCGGAGGGGCTGGCGATGCGGCTCGAGTACGAACCGCACAGGGTCCCGGAACGGCTGCGGGAGAGCCAGATCGTCAACCTCCAGATGAACACGGTGGTCGCGGGGACGGTCTTCCGGGGGATGTTCGAGGACCGGATAGAGAAGGTGATAGCCGAGGTCCGGGAGCGGAAGAACATAATCCTGTTCGTCGACGAGGCGCACACGCTGATCGGCGCTGGTGCCGCCATGGGGGTCCCCTCCGACGCGGCGAATATCTTCAAGTCGAGCCTTGCCCGCGGGGAGGTGCAGATCATCGGCGCCACCACCATCACGGAATACAAGGAGGTCATCCAGGAAGACGAGGCGCTGTCCCGCCGGTTCCGCGTGGTCAGGATCGAGGAGCCGACGATCGAGGAGACGCGGGAGATCCTCTTCGGGCTCAAGCCCAGGCTCGAGGCAAACTACGGAGTGGAGATCCAGGACGAGGCGATCGACCTCGCCCTGTCGATGACGGACCGGTACGCGCGGTCCTTGCGGCTGCCTGACAAGGTGATCAACTGGATAGACACCGCCTGCGTGCGCGTCGAGATCCGCGGGGGGGAGGAGAAGGTCGTATTCCCGATCGACGTCCTGGGCGTGATCTCCGGCGAGACGAAGACCCCGGTGGACATCGTCCAAAGGGACGTCGTCGACCGGTTCCGGGACATCGAGGAGAAGATCGCCCGCCGGCTGGTCGGCCAGAAGGAGGCCATCGCCGCCATTGCGAAGGCGCTGCGGCTCAACAAGGGGCCTCTGAAGGCGAACGTCTACCGGCCCGACGGAGTGATGCTGTTCCTGGGACCCACCGGCGTAGGAAAGACCGAGATGGCCAAGGCGCTGGCGGAGTATCTTTTCGGCGACGACCGCCACATGGTGCGGGTCGACATGTCCGAATACAGGGACGGGACGCTGGCGGTTGACAAGCTAATCGGGATGCCAAGGGGCATCGTCGGGTCCGAGAGGGGGGGGATACTCACCAACCAGGTGCGGGACAACCCCTATACCGTGGTTCTGCTCGACGAGATCGAGAAGGCCGACACGTACGTGCACAACCTCTTCCTGCAGGTGTTCGACGAGGGATGGCTCACCGACGGACGGGGCAAGAAGGTCTACTTCTCGGACGCGATCATCATCATGACGAGCAATCTGGGAGCGGAGGAGCTTGCAAAGCTCACCCGGCCTCTGGGTTTCGCCAACAACGGAGCGGATTTCGAGCCGATCCGGAAGGGGGTCGTCAAGGCGGTCGAAAACCGGTTCAGCCCGGAATTCATCAACCGCCTCGACGAAGTTATCGTCTTTTCCCCGCTCTCACAGGAGGAGGTCAAGGCGATCGCATCGCTGTACATCGACCGGATCCGGAAAACGATGGCCGGCGAGGGGAAGACGCTTTCCGTGAGCGAGGAGGCGCTGACCGCACTTTCCCGCACCGGGTACAGCCTCAAGTACGGCGCGAGGTTCCTGAAGCGGCACATCGATGAGAAGGTGAAGATGCCGGTGACGATGCAGTGGAAGGAATCCAGCCAGTTCCTGGTCGAGGAGATAGGCGGAGAAGTGGTGGTCATCACGCAGAAGGTGCCGGTCTGATGGAAGAGGAAAAGAAAGGGTTCAAGGTCGTCGACAGGCGCGGCAGTGCATCGGAGGAGCGTGAGGCCGCCGTTGCTCCCCCTCCAACTCCTGCGCCGCCGAAGGATACCGGGAACCGGCCGGCCCCGGAGAGTGTCAAATGGGAAAACAGCCCCGGAACCGAACCGCCATCCATCGGGGGGCCCCAGTTCCTGGACCTGGTGGGCATGCTGCAGTTCGGGGCGATGGCCCACATGGGGTTGATACAGGCGCCCGACGGCAAGCGTTCTCCTGTGGACCTGCCGGCCGCCAAGGATTCGATCGACATCCTGTCGATCCTCCAGGAGAAGACGAAGGGGAACCTCACCGAGGAGGAAGCGGGTGTGCTCACGGAAGGCCTGTACCATCTCCGGATGGGTTACCTGGCCTTGATGCAGGCGGGGCAGGATAAGGGAGGGAAAGGGAAGTGATGAAAAGGAGCAAGGTAGTTGTTCTCGTTCTTGCCGCGGTAGGGGCGGGTCTGTTGTTCTCCGTCGCCTTCAACCTGTCGCCGATAACGAACGCGTTGTTCGTGGGACAGAGCGAGAAGGCCGTCAACGTATCGTCGACCGCCGCCGGCCGCATGCTTCCCGTGGACATCCCGAGTCTCGTCAAGGAAGTGTCCTCCGGTGTCGTCAGCATTACCACTACCCAGGTGGTGCGTTTCAACCAGCCGCGCACGCGCAGCCCCTTCGGGCAGCAGGACCCGTTCGAGGATTTCTATCACAGGTTCTTCGGGAACGTCCCCCGCGAGCAGAAACGGAAGAGCCTGGGGTCCGGTTTCATCGTTTCCGACGACGGGTATATCCTCACAAACAACCATGTCGTGGAAAAAGCCGACGAGATCCTGGTCAGCCTCCTCGACAAGGAAGATTTCAAGGCGGAAGTGATAGGCACCGACCCGAAGACCGACATCGCTCTCATAAAGATCAAGGCCGGCAAGAAGCTTCCGTTCCTTCGCCTCGGCGATTCCGAGAGGCTGGAGATCGGGGAGTGGGTGGTGGCGATCGGGAACCCTTACGGCCTGGGGCACACGGTCACCGCGGGAATCGTGAGCGCCAAGGGGCGGATCATCGGAGCGGGACCGTACGACGATTTCATCCAGACCGACGCTTCGATCAACTTCGGGAACTCCGGCGGCCCCCTCTTCAACCTGGGAGGGGAAGTGGTGGGGATAAACACGGCGATCATCCAGGGGGGACAGGGGATCGGTTTCGCGACTCCCATCCACCTCGCGAAGACGGTCCTCGGCCAGCTCAAGGAAAAGGGAAAGGTCACGCGCGGGTGGCTCGGCGTCTACATCCAGCGGCTCACTCCCGAGATGGCCGAGACGCTTTCGGTCCCGGGGAAGAAGGGGGCGGTGGTGGCGGACGTGACCAAGGACGGGCCCGCGGAGAAGGCGGGGCTCCGGTCGGGGGACGTGATCGTGTCTTTCGACGGGAAGGCCGTAGGCGACGAGCATGAACTTCCCAATCTTGTTGCGTCGACCAAGCCCGGCAGGACGATCGAGATCAAGGTGATACGCGAGGGGAAGGATATGACGATCCCCGTGACCATCGCGGAGATGGAAGGGGAGCCGTCAAGACGCGCGGGCGGCCCCGACCTCACGAAGGGGATGGGATTGACCGTGCAGGACATCACTCCCGAAGTCGCAAGGCACATGGAAATAGAGAACCGCAAGGGCGTGCTCGTCTCCTCCGTTGAGTCCGGGAGCCCCGCGGAAGAAGCCGGCTTCCAGGAGGGAGACATCGTCCGGCAGATCAACAGGCAGCCGGTCTCCGGCACGGCCGAGTTCCAGAAGCAGGTTAAGAAGATCAAGGGCGGCAAGTCGATCCTCTTTCTCGTGGAACGGGGCGACGCCCGGCTTTTCCTCGCGGTGAAGAACAGGTAGCGGCTTCCCTTCGGCCCGCCCCGCATTCCCCGGGCGGGCCCTTCAATCTTGTCGGGGTGACGCGATGATTTCCCTGGACAGGCTTACCGTCAAATCGCAGGAAGCGCTCCAGGACGCGGTGCGGCTCGCTTCCGGGCGCGGGCACGCGGAAGTGGCTCCAGAGCACTTCTTCGCGGCGCTTCTCAGGCAGGAGGGAGGGATCGCCGCCGATCTTTTCGCGCGCGCCGGGGCATCGCCGCATCGACTCCAGTCGGACGCGGACGCGATCCTGGCATCCTTCCCCAAAGTGACCGGCGTGGTGTCGAGGGGGCTCTCCCCTCGCATGGAGCCCCTTTTCGCCCGCGCCCTCGCCGAGGCCGACGCATTCAGGGACGAGTACTTGTCCGCCGAGCACTTCCTGCTTGCGTTCACGGAGGAGCCGGGGAAGGTGGCCGAACTGATGCGGAAGCACGGGATCTCCCGAGGGTCGCTACTCTCCGCCCTGACCGCGATCCGTGGGACGCAGAGGATCACGGACGAGAACCCGGAGGACAAGTACCAGGCGCTCGACAAGTATTGCCGGGACCTGACCGAAATGGCCCGCCGCGATAAGCTCGACCCCGTGATCGGCCGGGACGACGAGGTCCGGCGCGTGATCCAGGTGCTCTCCCGGCGGACGAAGAACAACCCCGTCCTTATCGGCGAGCCGGGCGTGGGCAAGACCGCTATCG
>JAGVHM010000055.1 GCA_020056545.1 bacterium | reverse complement strand
GTTCGGCACAGAGAGGACCGACCCCTCGTGGGAGCAGGTGCTTTTCCGCGCCCCGGGCCAGGACACCGTCTGGTCGATGATCCGCCGCCTCTGCCTCTCCCAGCGGGACCTTCTCGCGGAGGGGGAGCTAGATTTCGGCTCGCCCGCGGACTTCCTTGTGTACCTTCGTCGCAGGTATGCCGGCGAGGTAGAGTGGTTCCGGGCCTTCGTCGCCGGCATCGCCGACCCTTCCCACGAGATGGCGCCGGTCCTTTCCGATGCACTGTCGATATTGAATAATGCGTGGGAGGCGGTTTCGCAAGGCGACCTCGACGCCGCGGCCGCGCTTTGCCCTCAAGGCGCGAAGGCGTTTGCATTCCGCGCCGACCGGACGAGGAGCAAAAAGATCTTCCCGCAACCTTCCGGCTTCACACTTGCCCAGGCGCGGGACGCGCTAAAAGGATTCTGGAAGGAGTTGTCGGAGACGCCGTCGGGCCACGCCGCCGCCTGCTTCCTGGTGGACCGGGCGAAGGCGGCGCTGTCGTTCTACGGGAAGGCGAAGGGGAGCGGGCTCGATTTCATGGACCTGCTGCTGCGCGCGAACCGGCTGCTCGCCGGGAACCGCGGCGTGGCGGCATCGCTCTCGGGCCGGTTCCGCTACATCCTCGTGGACGAGTTCCAGGACACCGACCCCCTTCAGGCGGAGATGCTGAAAGCCCTTTCCTCGGACGGCGCGCCCGGGCGGCTTTTCGTGGTCGGCGACCCGAAGCAGTCCATCTACGGCTTCCGGCGGGCGGACATCCAGGTCTACAACCGTTTCCGCAAAGAGATGCTCTCGAAGGCGGGAGAAGGGATCGCGCTCGTCCGCAACTTCCGGAGCCGTCCGGATCTCCTCGACGCCGTCAACGGCCTCTTCGGGCAGGTCCTCTCCGTCGGGGAGGATTTTGCTCCCGCGTACGTCCCCGTTGTTCCCTATCGGCAGGACCCGGGCACGGGCTCTCCGGCGACGCGTTACGCGCTGGGGGACGAAGTCCGCGAGGCGGAGTTCGTGTGCGGGCTGGTCCGGGGGATCGTCGGGAACGTCGCCGTGGGCGGGAAGGGCGGCGCGCCCGAACGGGCGGCATCGCTTAAGGACATCGCGGTCCTGTACCGGTCGAACACGGGGGGAGACGTGCTTTCCGCCTTTCGCGAAGCGTTCGCCAAGGCGGGAATCCCCGTCGTCGTTCCTCCACGAAAGGGGTTCTACGCCCGGCAGGAGGTGCAGGACCTGCGGATGGTCCTCTCCGCGATCGATGCGCCTGCGGACCTCTCCGCGCGGTACGCGGCGCTCAAGACGATCTTCTTCGGGCTGCCGGATGAGGAGATCCTGCCGCTGTATGCCGACGGATCGCCGCCCCCTTCCGAACGGGTTCACGACGCGCTCGGGCTGATCGCGCGCCTCTCCGCAAACCGTGGAAGGGCGTCGCTCTCCGGGCTGTTGGCTGAACTTTACCGCGAGACGGGTGTGGAATTCGTAGCCGCGCGGCTTCCCGACGGGGACCGCATCGTCCAGAACCTGGCGAAAGCGGCCGGGATGGCGAGGACGTTCGAGTGGACCGGCGGCGGCTCCGTTAAGGCGTTTCTCGCCGACCTGCGGCGAAAAACGGAAGAGGACCGGCAGGAAAGCGAGTTCCCCTCGTTCGACGAAGGGGAGAACGCCGTGCGGATATCCACCATCCACGCCTCCAAGGGGCTGGAGTTCCCCATCGTGATCCTGGCCAACCTCTCGCGGGGAGGGAGGAAACGCGTCGAGGGGCTTCGGGTGGACCGGGTCCGGAAACTTTCCGCGGTGGTCTTCCCGGGCTTTAAGACCTATTCCGCGTACCGGCAGATCCCCTTGGGCGCGGAAACCGTGACCTTCGAGCAGTGGGAGCAGGCGAAGCAGGAAGCGGAGGAAGTCCGGCTGCTCTACGTCGCCGCGACCCGAGCGCGCGACCGGCTCTACTTCGTGGAAGGGGCAAAGGGCCAGGGATCGGGACAAAGGGACGCGCTGCGCCACGGACTCTCCTTTGCCTCGGACGGCGGAGGGGAAACGTGCGCCGTAACCGGGCTTCCCGGGGTGAAGCGCCTCTTCCCCGGCGGGGGAGAACTTCTGGAAGTCGCCGTCCCGGAGCCGCTTCCGGCAAGGGAGGTCCCCCTTTCGGCGCCGCTCGACCTTTCCTTCGCGAAGGGGTGGGCTCCTCCGCCCCCGGCGCCACCGTCCGTCCTTCCGGAGCCGGTTTCCTTAAAGGAGTTTCACGACCGCGAGAAGGGTAAACAGTTCGGGGAGAAGGTCCACAAGGCGCTTGAGGCGTTCCCGCCGGTGCTTTCCCCGTGGCCGCCGGAGGAGCCGCTGCCGCCCGCCGTCTCCTGGGGGGAAGGCGAGGAGGCGCGCTGGAATCTCATCTGCCGGAAGATTTCCGCGAGTGCATTATTCAAGAAGCTGTGCGCGATGTCATTCGTCGGAACGGAAGTCCCGATGCTCGTATGCAAGGACGGGCTATCGGAAGAGGAGCGCGCGGACCTGGTCGTCAGGATCCCGCGGCAGCCCGGGGATGCGGAACGAGCGGACGCGGAACATTGGATCGTGGACTACAAGACGGGGCGGCGGGAGAAGGAAGAGGAGGAAAAGTATTTCCGGCAGGTGCGCGGCTATATGTCAATATTGGCGGAAGCGTGGAACGTTCCCGTCCGCGGCTTTCTCTGGTACGTCGAAACCGGCGAGGCGGTGGAGGTAACGGCTACCGAATCCGTTTCAGATAAATAAGCGTGCCGTCGCCTACGTTGCCCCATCCTAAGTCTCGGGCTCCGAGTCGAGCTAAACCCAGCGGAATAGGCCTATTTCCTTCAAGCCGAGAAGGGAGAACTTGATGTGGCGCGCTATTTTTTTTGGATAGTTATTTACCCTCTGTCTGTCACTCAATTTCCACAGGAGGCCGCGCTGTCGGTTCGAAATCCTTCCCCCTCCGGAATCTGATATAAAGATATTGTGATTCCCAAGGAGGCTTCATGCTCGAAAAGGCAATAAAGGATGTCCAGGATCATCGCGAGGAACAGGTAGACCTCAAGGAATATATTCCTTCCTCTCTCCGGTCCCTCGATAACCCCCAGACGGATATCCCTCGAATTGCCCGTGATAAAAAACTCTCATCTATTGTGGAATCCGCAGTTGCACGAATTCCGACCTCGCATACGGCTTACAACAGGGACGCACGACGGATGACCTTTCTCGCGCCCGAGAGCGTCCATATGATCATGACCTCGCCCCCATACTGGACCCTCAAGGAATACAACCGTGAAGAGGGGCAGATGGGGCACATCGGGGACTACAAAGAGTTCCTCCGCGAACTTGACCGGGTATGGTCCGCATGCTTCCGCGCTCTTGTCCCGGGCGGCCGTCTCGTCTGCGTCGTCGGAGATGTATGCCTTTCTCGTCGGAAGAACGCTGGCGAGCATACGGTCGTCCCCCTCCACGCATCCATCCAGGAGCACTGCCGGGAGATCGGATTTTCCAACCTTTCCCCCATTATCTGGTACAAGATCGCCAACGCAGTCTACGAGGCCGAAGGGAACGGCGGAGGATTTCTCGGGAAGCCGTACGAGCCCAACGCCGTCGTCAAGAACGACATCGAGTTCATCCTGATGGAGCGCAAGCCCGGGGGGTACCGGAAGCCGGACCTCGCCACGCGGATCCTCTCGATCATCCCGGCGGAAAGGCACAAGGAGTGGTTCCAGCAGATCTGGACTGGTCTCACCGGAGCTTCCACGCGCCACCACCCGGCGCCCTTCCCGCTGGAACTCGCCGAGCGCCTCATCCGGATGTTCTCCTTCGTCGGGGACACGGTGCTCGACCCTTTCATGGGCACGGGGACGACGAACGTCGCCGCGGCGAAGTGGGGCCGGAACAGCATCGGCGTCGAGATCGACCCTAAATATTTCGACATGGCATGTCATCGGTTCTCGCGTGATACCCGCGAGTTTTTTGGAAAAGCCACATTCTGTGCAGTGAAAAAGTAAGGGGCATGGACCCGAAAATCTTCGATCGTAAGATCCGCGAAGCCATCCGGAAATACTGGCACACGCGTCAGAGCCAGCATGAGCGCCAGGGTGCAACTAACGGGTCTAAGGATGCCGGGAATCGCGGGGCCGTTACGGGTGGAGCCCATATCGATGGGTTCATTGACCTGATGAAGGAGCTTCTTTACGAGTCCG
>JAGVHM010000196.1 GCA_020056545.1 bacterium | reverse complement strand
CTTCTGGTGCGACGTGAAGAAGCCGTCGTACGCCACCATCACGGGGAGCCGGACCGACATTTCTTCCCCGATCTTCGGCGCCATGATGTTCATGTCGTAGACCGCCTGGACGTCGGAGGCCATCAGGATGATCCAGCCGGTGTTCATCGCCAGCATGATGTCGCTGTGGTCGCCGCGGATGTCCAGCGGCCCCGACACCGACCGGGTGACGATGTTGAACACCATCGGGAAGCGGGTCCCCGACTGGACGGGGAGCTGCTCGAAGCCGAACAGCAGCCCGTTGGCCGACGTGGCGTTGAACACGCGCCCGCCCGCCGTCGTGGCCCCGTAGCAGATCCCGGCCGCGCCGTGCTCGCCGTCGCCGGGGATCATCCGGATGTCGTGTTCCCCTTCCGCCTTCATCGCGTCCAGCGTTTCCGCGATCTCGGTGGACGGTGTGATGGGGTAGTACCCCATGATGTGATAGTTGACGTGCTTGGCCGCCACAGCCGCGATCTCGTTGCCGGTGTGGACAACGACTTCCTGCGCCGGCCGGACAACCGTCTTTTTCGCCGTCTGCACCATCGTTATCTCCCTCGTTTCCTTATTTCAGGAACTTGTGTTTCACGGTGATCTTGTCGAGATCCTGCTCCGCTTCCTTGACGGGTAGCAGCGCGTTGAACTTGCAGATGTGGGTGCAGCGCAGGCACCCCTTGCAGAACTGGTAGTTGATCCCCAGGAGAATCATCCCGTCCTTTCCCGTCTTGCGATCCTTCCCCTTTTCCCAGACGAAGCAGTAGTCGGGGCAGGTGATGTCGCACTCGCCGCAGGAGGTGCACTTGTCGACGATGAACAGCGGGATCATCCCGGTGCGGCTGGTGGAAAGGTCCTTGAACCGCATGTTCCCCACGGAATAGATCGCACCGCCGATGGGAGCGTTTTCGTATCCCAATTTGGGAACCTCACGCCGGAACGGCGTTGCCGGGTACTTCCCGTCGACCGGGAACTCCTCGAACTTCACCTCGTCATGGCCGCGCTTGAGCGCCTCCAGGTTCCCCTTCATCAGAGCCTGGTACTTCCTGCCGAACGCTTCCTGGATGGCATTCTCGAGTGCTTTCAAATCCAAGAAGCCGGACGCCTTGGCGACGGCGCCCATCATGACCATGTTCACCCGGGAGCCTGTGGCCATCGCGATTTCCATCGCGTCGACCGTTCCGATCTTTCCCCCCTCCAGTTTCAGAAAATCGCGCGCCTGCGCCGGTGTCTTGCGGGTATTGAGGATAACCGTCGTTTTTCCGGGCACCGTGCCAGCGGTGACCGGAATCGCCTTGGCCAGCGCCTCGTGGAAGATCGCCAGCACGTGCGGCTCCTCGATCGGGCTGTTCACCCGAACAGCGTGGCTGCCCTCGCAGATCCGGACGAACGCCTTGACCGGCGTCCCCTTCTTCTCGGAGCCGTACGAGGCGAACCCCGCGCCGTTCATTCCCATCCCCAATATGGCGGCCTCCGTCAGGATCTTCCCCGCGACGTTGGCGCCCAGGCCCCCGATGCTCTCCATCCGGATCTCGAAGAACCCGAGATCGTTTTTCACCGGCAGCTTTCCCGCCGCCTTGCTCTGACTCATTGCTTGGCCCCTCTCCAGTGGAATTTCCCTTTATCCCTTTATCTTTTTTCCCCCGCTTCTTACACTTCGCGGCGGCCCTTGATCGCCCTGCCGACGGTGACCTCGTCGGTGTACTCCAGGTCCGATCCAACGGGCATGCCGTAGGCGATGCGGGTGACGCGCACGTTCAACGGCTTTACCACGCCAGCCAGGTAGGAGGCGGTGGCTTCCCCTTCCGCGGTCAGATTGGTGGCGAGAATTACTTCTCCTACCCCCCCCTTTGAAAGCCGGTCCGTAAGCTCCCGGATCCGCAGGTCCTCCGGCATAACGCCGTCGATCGGCGAGATCGCCCCCCCGAGGACGTGATACTTTCCATTGTACTCCCCGCTTTTCTCGATCGGGACAATGTCGGTGGGATCTTCAACGACGCAAATCAAGTCATCCCGGCGCGCGGGGTCCGTGCACAGAGAGCACGGGTCTATATCCGCAATGTTAAAACATTTTGAGCATTTTATCACAGCCTCGGAGATCCCGGCAATAGCCTCGCCCAATTCCCGGACGGACTCCCGCGGCATCCGTAGCATGTGGAGCGCAAGTCGCGTCGCGGTCTTCTCCCCGACGCAGGGGAGGCGGGTGAGCAGCGAAACAAGCCTGCGCAGCGGCTTTGGATAGGGCATTGCGCTACGTCAGGCCGGGGAGGTTGATCCCCCCCGTGACCTTCGCCATTTCTCCGGCGGCCATCTCCTTGGAACGCGCGAGCGCCTCGTTCACCGCGGCGCGGACGAGGTCCTGGAGAAGATCGGCGTCCTCGGGCGAGATCACCTCCTTCTCTATCCTGACGGAAAGAATCTCCTGGCGACCGTTCGCAACGACCGTCACCATGCCGCCTCCCGCGGAAGCTTCCACCGTCATCCCCGCAAGTTCCTCCTGGAGCTTGGCAAGGCGCGCCTGCATCTGCTGCGCCTGTTTCAGCACGTCCTTGAAGTCCATCATCGTACTCCGATCATAGCCGCTCCTCGGACCGCCTCAGCCTCGGCGATCACGCCATCGGCCCCTGCGGCCGCCTCGCCCGCCTGTCGGGCTCCACAAGGTCGCCCTTTTCCTCCCTACCCGGTCGGCGGCGGGCTCGGAGTCCGAATCTTAATATTCCATCCAAAGATTCGAACTCCCCCGCTGCGCCCTGCGTCCGGAACGCTCAAGCATCTTGTTCAGACTCGCTCGGTGCCGGATCTTCGGCGTCCGGTTCCGGTTCCCCGATCTCCGGCGGGATATTTTTCCCTGGAGTGGGGCGGACCTCGAGGACCGTCGCACCCTCGAATACGCGCAGCACCTCCGCCAGCAGCGGGTCCGAGAGAGCCTTCCGTCGGGCCCTGTCCTCCTCTCCGGCTACGGCGGCGGCGTCAGGGCTTTTTTTTTCCGCGGAAACGGAAAGCCGGACCTCGAGCTTCTTGCCCGCAACCTCCGAAACCGCCTGCAGCAGCAAGGGCCACTTGTCCTCTTCCCGTAGCCGGTCGAGCACGAACTGATGCGGCGAGGAGATGACGACCTCGTCCCCTTCCCGCCGCCCTTTCATCTGGGAAAGAAGGCTCAACAGGACGGTCTTCTTCTTCGCGTTGACGTTCTTCAGAAGCGCGTCCCACAAATCCTCGTCCTTCCGTAGCGCCGGCGGGGAAGCCGAGCGGGTCGCGAATGTCGTCGCCGCGGCTTTGGGCGGAGGACCCGTGCCCCGCGCCACTTGAACGGCCGCCGGGCGGGGACTCGGCTCAGGCGAGGCCTCCACCCCAAGCCCCTCAACGTCGAGAAGCCCCGGAGCGTTGACCAGGCGCAAAAGGAGAAGCTCGAAACCAAGCCGCGGGAACTCGGTGCCAAGGACGTCCTTCTCGGAGCGGAAAGCGATGTCCAGCAGGAACATCCACTCCTCGCGGCTCTTCCCCCCGCACAACTCCTTCACGCGACCCAGCGACGAAGGCGAATGGCGGAACAGCAGATCGTCGCTCTCCGTGAACTTCCACACGGCGGCATCCCGCAGCACGTCGACCACGGAAAAGTAGAGGAACTTCAGATCGGCCCCCCGCGACAGCAGGGCGGAGAACTTCCGGATCGCCTCCCCGGCGCTCCCGGCCGCGACCGCGCCTACGAGGTCGATCGCCGCTTCGGTGCCGACCAACCCCAGCATCTCCTCGACGAGCGCTGCAGTGATTTGCCCGTTTCCCGATACCGCCGCCTGCTCGAAGATCGACTGGCCGTCCCGCATCGACCCAAAGGCGTAGCGCGCCATGAGGCGAAGCGCATCCTCCTCGCAGTGTATCTTCTCCGCCTTCGACATCTCCCTCAGGCGGTCGAGGATCTCCTCCTCGGACAGCATCCGGAAGTCGAACCTCTGAACGCGGGAAAGGACAGTGTCCGGGATCCTTCCCGGCTCCGTGGTGGCGAAGACGAACACGGTGTGGGGAGGCGGCTCTTCCAGGATCTTCAGCAGCCCGTTGAAAGCCGATTTAGAGAGCATGTGGACTTCGTCGATGATGTAGATCTTGTACCGCAGGCGGGCGGGAGCGTAGGCAGCGTTCTCCCGGAGGCGGCGCACGTCGTCGATGCCGGTGTTGGACGCCCCGTCGATCTCCTGCACGTCGACCGCCGTGCCGGCGAGGATCTCCAGGCATGCGGCGCACTTCCGGCACGGAGAAGCGGTGGGGCCCTTCTCGCAGTTAAGCGCACGGGCGAGAATCCTGGCGAAGGTGGTCTTCCCCACCCCGCGCGTCCCGGCGAAAAGGTAGGCGTGATGTATCTTCCCGAGCGAGATCGCGTTGGCGAGCGCGCGCGTGACGTGTCCCTGCCCAACGACCTCCTCGAAGCCTTTGGGGCGCCACTTCCTGGCCAGCGCCTCGTACGCCATACGATCCGCTCCCGTCCCGGGGATTTCCCCTTCCGAGGGTCCACCCGTCTGCGCTCACTGGGCCCTCATCGACTCGACGCATGAGCGCTTCGGCGGGTGGCACCTGCTGCCAACCGGGGGTCCGCCGGCAGCCAGGGGAACCGCCGGCACACGGAGCTGTGCGGCTACCGCTGCTTCCTTCCGGACCTGACGGGGTTTGCCGCCTTCCGTTGCGGCGGGCCTGGCCGCCGGCGCACCCCCGTAAGGGGCTCCGGCAAGGCCTGCAATAAGGGATTAATACTACGTGGAAACACCCATCGATTCAAGTGCCACTCATCACGTCGTAACCCGAAAATCACACTCAGTTTAACGGCGTTTTACAAGGGCAAAAAAACATGGCGGAGGGGGTGGGATTCGACCGATCAGCCTCGGCGTTCACGCCATCGGCCATTGCGGCCGCCTCGCCCGCCTGCCGGGCTCCGCAAGGTCGCCCTTTTCCTCCCTCTTCGGTCGGCGGCGGGCTCGGGTTCGAATCCCATCATCTCCGATCCGAAAAACTTTGGCGGAGGGGGTGGGATTCGAACCCACGTGGCGGCTCGCACCGCCAAGTCGATTTCGAGTCGACCCCGTTACGGCCACTTCGGTACCCCTCCGCGCCAAGGGGAGGTATTATATCGGAAAGGCGCCTCCGTAAAAACCTCAGAACCGGGACGTTCCTAAGAACTCGAAACATGGATGGTCCAGAATTATTATACGGGACAGTCATTAGACATACTTGCTGTCCACCGTCGCAACTTCTTGGGATAGTCCTCCGATGACCGTCCCGGTTTAATAATAGAGTTCTTAGGAACGTCCCGGTTCTGAGGTTTTTACGGAGGGGTGCCATGCACGACGGATGGCGGATCGCCGCGCTGGTCTTCTCCACCCTCGGGTATATATTCGCCTTCATCCTGATCCCCCGGATCATCCTCGAACGGCGCCAGCCCGCAGCCACCGTGGCGTGGGTGCTCGCCATAGCTCTTCTGCCCGTCGCAGGCGTGCCTCTTTACTTCCTCGTCGGCGGACGCCGGATCCGCCGCCACATCCGCGCGAAGATCGGGGCGGTCGGCTCCATCGAAAGTTCCGTCGAAAACCGTTTGCGTCCGGATGACCTCCCCACGCCGGTTTCCGCGACCTGCGCGAAGGTGCTGAAGGCCGCCGGTTCGCCGCCGCCCGTTGCCGGGAACCGCGTCACGGTCATTGAAGGGGGTGTGGCGGCGTACGGCGCGTTGCTCGGCCTGAT
>JAGVHM010000123.1 GCA_020056545.1 bacterium | reverse complement strand
CGTCAGCGGGTTCTTGATCTCGTGGGCGATCTTCGCCGCCATCTCCCCCAGGGCGGCCAGCTTCTCGCTCTGCACCAGCCGGCCCTGCATCGCCCGAAGGTTGTCCAGCGCGTTCTCGAGACTTTCGTAGAGCGATGCGTTTTCCATCGCCAGGCACGCCTCGGAGGCGAACATCGTGAGGATCTGGATGTCCTCGTCGGTGATCTCACGCTCCCGGAAACGATTGTCCACGTAGATGGCCCCGCGCGCCTCTCCCTTGAAGACGAGAGGGACGACGGCGAAGACGTCCGGGTGGTTCCCGCAGAAGAAAAGGGTGGGGCCGGAGGGTACCTGGCCGCATCCCGTCCGGGTCTGGACCGGCTTCTTCTCCAGGACGGCCTTCGCCACGAGGCATTCGGGGCCGTACAGGGGGATGCTCAGACGCTCGATGTCGGGCCACAGCATGTCCCTGTATTTCTCCTCCCCCGCCGGATCCCCGTTTTCCGACGAATCCGGGAATACGGGGGTTTTCCTCCGCGCGTCCTTGCGGTCCCGCGGCCCCATACCCATCCGGGCCGACAGCGTGGAGCCGTCCTCGGAGAGCAGGAAAAGAATGGCCCGGCTGAAGTTCAGTCCCGCGGGGGAGGTGAGGGAACGCATCATGATGTGCAGCAGCCGCTCCGTCTTGACCGTGGACATCAGCGCCCGCGCCACGTTATAAAGCGTGGAAAGCTGCTGCACCTTGAACTGGTTCGCCTGCGCGAGCGCCTGCGCCTCGAGGTACATCGTTGAATTCTCGATCATGTTGGCAAGCTGGCTGCAGACGGTCTGCATCAGGTTCACCACCTCCATGTCGAAGGCGGTGTTCGACGATCCGGAGTAGTAGCTGATCACTCCGAGCGACTTCCCCCGGGAAACGATCGGGAGGCCCAGGAAGGAGGCAACCCCGTGGCGTGAGAGAGGGATATACATCCGCGAGTCCTCCGGCCCGTTGATGAGCAGGGGGCGTTTTTCCCGGAAGATCTGGTTCGCCAGGAGCCGGCCGTGGGCCCGAAGCTCCTTCTTCATCCCGGGACGCGCGTACCCCTCGTCGATGACCACCTTCATCGTGCCGCGCCCCTCCCCCGCCAGGCGAACCGTGCACCCCTCCGCCTGGAGGAGCCTGATCGTGGTCTTCGCGACGTACGCGAGGAGGTCCTGCACCTTGAAGGTCGATGTTATGGCGCGGCCGATTTCGTTCAGCGTGATCAGCTCCGAAACGCGCTTCCGGGCGTCGTGGTAGAGCCGGCTATTGCGGATGGCGCCGGCGACTTCCGTGGCGACGGTGCGCAACAGGCGGACGGTCTCTTCGGGGTATTTCGCAGCCACAAGGGTGGAGAAGTTCATCACGCCGTACAGGTACACGTCGTCCATGATCGGGACGGAAAGTATCGACGTGAAGTCCCTCAGTTCCTCGGAAACCGCCAGCGACGGCGGATCGGTGCGCACGTCCGGGTAAAACACCGGGACCCGCTTCTGGAGCGCCTTTCCGGCGACGCTTTCCCCCGGACGGATCCGGAAGTCGAAGAGGGTGCACTCTTCGATTTGCATGCAGGAGGAGACCCACGGCATCAGGTCCTCTCCCCGCCGCTCCCGCCGGTGGATGCAGACGCAGTCCGAGACGGTCTCCCGGGACAGGAAGTCGCAGATGTACTTGAGCCGGTTCTCGACCAGGATGTTCGAGTTGGAGATCTCGACCACCCTCGAGAGAAGGTTCAACCGCTTGTCCGGGCCGGTGTCCATGGGAACCGTTTTCAGGCCTGCCGGCCCCTTTTCCGGAGCGCCTTGTCGTAGAGGGACACGTACTCCCGCGCCGACGGGCCCCAGGAGAAATCCTTTTCCATGCCCCTCCGGACGATCCCTTCCCAACGCGGGCGGTCCGCGTAGGCCGAAAGGGCCCGCGACAGGGCGTCCGTAAGGCTAGCCGCGTCGTAACCCGCGAACGTGAACCCGGTTCCTTCCGCCGGGTCCCTGTCGGCGTCGATCACGGTGTCGGCCAGCCCGCCGGTCCGGCGGACGATCGGGACCGTGCCGTACCGGAGGCTGTAGATCTGGTTCAGCCCGCACGGCTCGTATCGCGACGGCATCAGGTAGATATCGGCTCCCGCCTCTATCTTGTGCGCCAGCCGGTTGTCGTAGGCCAGGCGCACGGAGATGCGATCCGGGTACTTCCGCCCAAGCTTCGTCATGGCCTCCTCGTACGTCCGCTCGCCCGACCCAAGGATGACGACTCGGACCGGTTGTCCGGCAAGCCACTCGCCGACCTCCGTGAGGAGATCCAGGCCCTTCTGCGCCGTCAGCCGCCCGATCAGTCCGACAACCGCATCCTCCACGGGCCCGGTCCACCCGAATTCCGCGAGGAGGTCTGCGCGGCACGCTTTCTTGCCCGAGAAGTCCTTCTTCCCGAACGGGGCGGCGATCATCGGGTCCGTCGCCGGGTCCCACTCGTCGCCGATCCCGTTGATTATCCCGTAAAGGTCTTCCCGTCGCTCGTACAGGACTCCGTCCAGCCCGTGGCCGTATTCGGGAGTCTGGATCTCCTGGCTGTACGTGGGGCTCACGGTGGAAAGGATGTCGGCGAACACAAGGCCCGCCTTCATAAGGTTGAGCTTGCCGTAGAACTCCAGACACTTCGGCGTGAAGAGCTCCCACCCGAGGCCCGTCAGCGGAAGGTCGTGGTTCCAGAAGAGCCCCTGGTACCCCAGGTTGTGGACGGTGAAGACGGTGCCGGCGGAGCGGATCGCGTCCTCCTGCAGGTAGAGGGTTTTTACGTAGGCGGG
>JAGVHM010000206.1 GCA_020056545.1 bacterium | reverse complement strand
GCCCATGTGCCCGCCCAGGCAGGGCCCGCATGTCGGTGTGGAGAAGGCCGCCCCCGCGGTGACGAAAACTTCCATCAGGCCCTCGCGCATCGCCTGCAGGTAGATCTCCTGGGTCGCAGGGAATATGAGCATCCGCACGCCGTCGTGGACCTTTCGCCCGCGGAGCACGGCGGCGGCGCTGCGCAGGTCCTCGATGCGGCCGTTCGTGCAGGAGCCGACGACCACCTGGTCGACGGGGACGTTTCCCACCTGCGACAGGGGCCTCGTGTTCTCCGGCAGGTGAGGAAAGGCGACCTGCGGCTCGAGCGCGGAAAGGTCCACGCCCATCTCCGCCGCGTATTTCGCGTCCTTGTCGGCGGTGACGACCTCGAATTTGCGCTTCGCACGAGCGTCCGCGTAGGCGCGCGTCGCCCCGTCGAAGGGGAAGATGCCGTTTTTCGCTCCCGCCTCGATCGCCATGTTGGAGATGGTGAACCGCCACGCCATCGAAAGCGAGGCAAGGCCGTCGCCCGCGTACTCCATCGCCTGGTAGAGCGCCCCGTCCACTCCGATCATTCCGATTATGTGCAGGATGACGTCCTTACCCTCCACCCACTTTCCCGGTCTGCCGGAAAGAACGATGCGCAATGTCGAGGGGACCTTGAGCCAGACCTCCCCGGAGATCATCGCCGCGGCCAGGTCGGTGCTCCCCACGCCGGTCGAGAAGGCGCACAGGGCGCCATAGGTGCATGTGTGGCTGTCGGCCCCGATCACGAGGTCTCCGGGAACCACCAGCCCCTCGTCCGGCAGAAGGACGTGCTCGATTCCCATCCGGCCGACCTCGAAGTAGTTCACGATGCCGTACTCGCGGGCGAACTCCCGCATCATCTTCATCTGCTCCGCGGACTTGATGTCCTTGTTGGGGGCGAAGTGGTCCGGGACCAGGGCGATCCTCTCCCTGTCGAACACTTCACGGACACCCAGCTTCCGGACCGCCTCGATGGCGATCGGGCTGGTCACGTCGTTGCCGAGGGCGAGGTCGACCTTCGCCAGGATCAGCTCGCCGGGTTCGACCCGGTTCCTCCCCGCGTGCCTAGCGAGGATTTTCTCTGTAAGCGTCATGCCCATCGACGCGCTTCTCGCTTTCAGGAAGTTTCCCCCGGCGGCGCCGGATAAGAGCCACCAGTTCACCTATCGGCCCCGAGACGACGTAAAGCCCGGAGAACAGGAAGATCATGACCTGCGGCTCCGCGGCCAGAAGGAGAGCCAGGAAGATGAACACGACCAGCGTATTGAACGGCCTGCGCCGGAACGCCTCAAGGTCCTTGAAGCTGTTGTACTTGACGGTGCTCACCATCAGGAACGCCAGGACGTAAATGGCCAGGAGCAGCGCCAGGTGCTTGTGGTTGCCCGATCCGCCGAGATAGTAGAAGAGCATGATGATCGACGAGACGAACGTCGCGGCCGCGGGGATCGGAAGCCCGTTGAACTTTCCCTTCTCGGCCGTGTTTATCTGGACATTGAACCGCGCAAGCCGCAGCGCCCCGCAGATGAGGTAGAGGAACGCCGCGAGCCAACCCCACCGGCCGTGCTGAGACAACGCCCAGCCGTACACCAGGAAAGCCGGCGCGACTCCGAAGGAGACGAGGTCGGCCAGCGAGTCGTACTCCACGCCGAACTTTGTGGTGGTGCGCGTCATGCGCGCCACCCGCCCGTCCAGCCCGTCGAGCACGACCCCGATGATTATCGCGATCGCCGCCTTCTCGAACTGCCCGTTGTAGGTCGACGCGATCGAGTAGAACCCGGCGAAAAGGGAACCCGACGTGATAAGGTTGGGGAGCAGGTAGATCCCACGGCCTATCCCCTCTTCCCTTCGAATCCTTTTCCTCATGGAAGCACCCCCACGATGCTTTCTCCGGCTCGCACGCGGTCGCCCATACCCACCTTAAGGGTGGCGGAGGCAGGGAGGATGATGTCCACGCGGGACCCGAACCGGATCATCCCCACCCGCTGTCCCCGCTCGACCGTGTCGCCCTCCGACAGGTAGTTCACGATCCGGCGGGCGATAAGCCCTGCGATCTGTACATATGAAACCTTGTGGCCCTCCGCGGTTTCGAGGACCACGCCGTTCTGCTCGTTTTCCAGCGACGCCTTGTCGACGCTCGCCACGAGGAACTTGCCCGGGTTGTACCGGACGGACACGACACGCCCCGACACCGGCGCCCGGTTGACATGGACGTCGAAGACGTTCATGAACACGCTTACCATCTTTCCCGGCTCCCCGTAGTACCTCCCCGGGGGGCAGTCTCCGCAGAAGACGATCTTTCCGTCCGCAGGCGAGATCACCGCGCCCGGCTCGGCCGGGGTGATGCGCCCCGGATCCCGGAAGAACCACGCCATGAAGGCGGTCAACAGGAGCGCGACCACCGCAAGCGGAACACTCTTCGGCCAGAGAAACCAGAGCGCCGCCGTGGCCGCCGCCGCTCCCAGCACGAACGGGATCCCTTCCGGGGCGATCAATCGACTTCCTTCCCGCTGCCCGCCCGCCCCCGGAGCGGGATCAATTCTTTGACTTGTCAACCAGCCGGCCCTTCGCGATCCACGGCATCATGGCGCGGAGCCTCCGCCCAACTTCTTCGATCGGGTGCTCCTCGCCGCGCTTCGTGAGCGCGTTGAACACCGGGCGGTTCGCCTGGTTTTCCAGCATCCATTCACGCGCGAACGACCCGTTCCGCACTTCTTCCAGCATACGCTTCATTTCCCTGCGGGTCTCCTCCGTGATGATCCGGGGGCCGCGCGTCAGGTCTCCGTACTGCGCCGTGTTGCTGATCGAATACCGCATCGTGGAGATCCCGCCCTCGTAGATGAGGTCCACGATGAGCTTCAGCTCGTGGAGGCACTCGAAGTACGCCATCTCCGG
>JAGVHM010000035.1 GCA_020056545.1 bacterium | reverse complement strand
TGGCCTGCCCGACCGGCGGCTTGTCTCCGACGGGAAGAAGCACCACTTCAGCCCCGGCCAGCGCCATAAGGCGAGACATCAGAAGACGCGGAAGGAGCAAAACGGTCTGCTGGATTTCTTCCTTGGCGAGCGATACGAACGGGGCGATGGCGACCCGGCGCGGGTATTCCGCGGCGACGGGAGTGCTCGTCAACCCAATGAATACAAAAAACAGAAGGCAGGCCGACCCGGCCCGCCTGATGTCTTTCCCTATTCTGTTTCTCATCCGATCAAATCTATCAGACCTTCCCATACCCGTCAAACAGGAAAACAGTTACTTAACAAAGGGGACGTCCCCGAAGAAATTGAATTGTAAGCTATTCACCATCAGAACCGGGACGTTCCTGAGAACTCGGGTGTGGCATCCCTTCCGATAGAACGTTAAGGGGAATCCTGTCGTCCCTATCGGGAAGAGAGCACCCTGATGAGCTTCCCCTGGATCCCGCCGAAACCGCCGTTGGACATGATAAGGACCAGGTCTCCCGGCCTGGATGCCTGGGCGAGGTGCCCGACGATCCGGTCCGCCTCCTGTATATATAGGGCCTCCCGGCCGGTGGCCCGCACCGCCTTCGCTACCTCATCGGGGTCGAGCCTTTCCCCCGAGGGAATCTTGTCGGCCCCGAACACGCCCGCCACGATGGCTGCGTCGGCCTCCGCCAAGGCCTCGGCAAACTCCTTCTGGAAGATCTTCCGCCTGCTTGTGTTGGATCTGGGCTCGAAGACCGCGGTGATCCGGCGACCCGGATAACGGGCGCGCACCGCCTGGATCGTCCCCCTAACCGCCGTCGGGTGGTGGGCGAAGTCGTCGACGACCAGGACGCCGCCGAACTCCCCCAGTTCCTCCTGCCGCCTGCGCACCCCGGTGAAGCCGGCCAGCGCTTCCGCGGTTCTATCCGGCCCGTACCCGAGATGCATCAGGACGAGCGCGGCCGCCGCGCAATTGGCCGCGTTGTGGAGCCCCGGAAGCCGGATTGCGAACCAGTGCGAGGACCGTCTTCCTTCCAGCCGGAAACGGGTGAACCCGTCTTTCTCCCCGATGGCGCGCACCCGCCAGCCATCCCCCGCGGAATCAGGAACCGTTTCCGAATTCACCGTATAGAACATGACCGGGCACACCGCCTCCGCCGCTACGGCAACCACATCGGCATAGTCCGCACAGGCGACCAGCAGGCCGTCCCGAGGGATCAGGCGTATGAGTTTGCGGAACGATTCCACGAGGTGAGGAAGGTCGCGGTATATGTCGGCGTGGTCGAATTCGATGCTTGTGAGGAGGACTATCTTAGGCAGGTAGTGGAGGAATTTCGGGCCCTTGTCGAAGTAGGCCGTATCGTACTCGTCCCCTTCGATGACGAACCGTGGCCCCGCGCCAACCCTGTAGCTTACGGGGAAATTTCTGGGCACCCCCCCCACGAGAAAGGACGGGTCATCCCCAAGGTCGTAGAGGGACCATGCCAGTAGCGACGTCGTGGTGGTTTTTCCGTGGGTGCCGGCGACCACGATCGACTCTTTTCCGGCAATGAAAAACTTGGCAAGGGCCTGGGGCATCGACATCATCGAGACCCCCCTTCGGGCCGCCTCCAGGCACTCCGGGTTGTCCCTGGACACCGCGTTTCCGACGATTACCAGGTCGGCATCCGACGGGACGTTCCCCGCGGCGTAGGGAGATAACAGGGGGATTCCGAGCTTCTCAAGCTGGGTGCTCATCGGGGGATATACGTTGGCGTCCGACCCCGTGACCCGGAACCCTTTCTCCTTGAGCATCCCGGCCAGGGAGGCCATCCCTACGCCGCAGGCCGCGACCAGGTGGACTTTCTTCAAGGGAACAGCTCCTCCATGATCGCATCGTGGAGCATGGGGCGCAGGGATTTCAAACCTTCGTTTTGTTTGCCGTAGAAAATACGGTTGGTGAGAAGTGCCACGACCGCCTCCCTGGATGGATCGATCCATATGGAGCAGCCCGTGTACCCCAGATGGCCGAACGACCCTTCCGGGAAACGGCTTCCGGCCTGGGATTCCTTCCCTTCGGTGCGCGTGGGGGTATCCCATCCCGGCGTCCTGGGGCAGCCGGGCATTTCCGGGACCTTCGTCGTCATCCGCAGGACGGCGGACCGCGTGAAAACCCTCCCCTCCCCGCGTCTTGCCCGCAGGATCTCCCTGGCGAAAAGGAACAGGTCGTAGGCGGTGGAAAAAACCCCCGCGTGGCCCGCCACTCCGCCCATCGCCGCGGCGTTCTCGTCGTCCACGTCGCCCTGCTTCTCCCTTCGCCGTACATCCGAATGGCCGGTGGACACAAGCCTGCCGGTCTCGCACTCGCTGAGCCCCGATAGAGGGAGGTACGCGGTGTCGCGCATCCCGAGCGGCTCCGCGAGCAGCCTGTGCAGGAGCCTGTCGAGAGGCTGGAAGGCGATCAGCTCCAAAGCGCGCCCCAGCAGGATGAAACCCGGGTCGCTGTAGACGCATGCGGCTCCCGGTACCCCATCGAGAGGCAGGTTCAGAATCGCGTCCATGATACGGTCGTGCGCATCGGACGTACCCCAGAGCCGCTTCCCTTCCTTCTCTTCGGCGGCGCGGATCCCTTCAAAGAAAGGTTTGTACGCGGGGAGGCCCGAGGTGTGGGAAAGAAGGTGGAGAAATCTGATTCCCGCAGCGGACGCGCCGGGCTGCCCGAACGGAAAGACCTCCGAAAGCCGGTCCTCCGGCGCGACCTTTCCTTCCTGGGCAAGGACGAAGAACAGGGACGCGACAAGCGGCTTGGTCAGGGAGGCGACGTCGAAGACCGACGAAAGTTGCGCTTCACCCGCAGCGGCGTGGAAAACGATGTCCTCTCCACGCGCGGCGAGGATGACGCCTGCGGTGTAAGCCTTGTTGCGGACCCCTTCGGCGAGCAGCTCTTCCGCCTTGCGGAAGCGGCCCGTTTCGCCCGACGTCGTTGAAACCATCAAACTGCCACCGGGGATTCCAGGAGGAACATCCTGCCGCGGCCGTCGATCCGGGCCCGCACGCCGAAGATC
>JAGVHM010000029.1 GCA_020056545.1 bacterium | reverse complement strand
CCTCCGCATCCTGCAGGTAATATTCCTCATCCGCGTCCTGGCTGGAAAAGAAGGCGCCGGTGCCCGGATCGCGCAGCCGGGAGAACAGGAACCTCAACGTCTCCCTCGCAACCCGGGCGTAGGTTTCCTCCCCGGTCTTCTCATATGCGGATGCATAAAGGGACAGCATCTCTGCGTTGTCGGCCAGCAGTTTCTCGTAGTGGGGCGTCGTCCAGTCCCGCCTTGTCGCGTACCTGAAGAATCCCCCCTCCACTGCGTCGAACACCGCGGAGGATCCCATCGCGCGGAGCACCTTCAGGAAGACGTCCCCCATTTCCCCGTTCCCCTCGAACACCCAGGAGTCCCGGAGAAATCCCAGTATTTCAGGCACCAGGAACTTCGGTTCGCGGAAAAAACCCGGATGCAAAGGATCGTAATCGGAAAGGACCGAGCGCCTGAGGAGGGACAGGTCTTCCGGATGCGGTCCGTCGGAAAACCCGGCGGTCGGCCCCTCCTCCCCCGCCGCCGATGCCGGATGCTCGGCCCTATCCTCAATGTACCGCGATATCCGGTCGCGGTCCCGCCGGTAGAATTCCGCGCAAATGCGAAGGACCTCGAACAGGGCGTCGGCGGAAAGGTATGTCGCGCCTGTGAGCAGCCGGCCATTGGGGAGCAGGACGGCCGTGGTCGGCCAGCCCCCCTGGTTGTACCTGTCGTTGATATCGGGGCGGCGGTCGGTGTCCACGCGAACCGGGATGAATTCCTCGTTCAGCATGCGGAGGACTCTCGGATCCGAAAGCGAGGTCCGGTCCAGCACATGGCACCAGTGGCACCACTTGGCCGAGATGTCGAGGAAGATCAGCTTCCCTTCCTTCTCCGCAAGCGAAAAAGCATCCGGCCCCCACTCCCGCCAATGTATCGATCCGGTTCCCGCCATGCTTCCCCCTACCTGTGTGAGATGAGGGAAGGGTACGGGTAGTTCCCGTGCGCGGCAGGAGGATCCGGCCCGCCTCCGCGCTTTGCGCTCCGGGGGGCAGGCGTAGCCGCCGCAGGAGGGGGGCGCAGTGAGGTTACGGCACGGACGCAGGGCGCAGCGGGGAGTTCGAATCCTTGGCTGGAAGATTCGGATTCGAACTCCGAGCCCGCCGCCGACCGAATAGGGAGGAATAGGGCGACCTTGCGGAGCCCGACAGGCGGGCGAGGCGGCCGCAGGGGCCGATGGCGTGATCGCCAAGGCTCAGGCGGTTCCCGGAGCTGCGTATGGAGCGACCGGAGTCCGTTTGCCGTATTTCCGGATTGGGGCGCTTAGCCGCGCCAGTTGAGGTAGA
Organism: bacterium; assembly: GCA_020056545.1. Classification (GTDB taxonomy): domain Bacteria; phylum Desulfobacterota; class Deferrimicrobia; order Deferrimicrobiales; family Deferrimicrobiaceae; genus JAENIX01. Next base: position 2,267 of record JAGVHM010000029.1, on the reverse strand, counting down.
AGCTGAGCGCCGCCATGAGGAAGGTGTATGGGGCGAACCGGATGAACCTCCCACGGGTCACCAGCCGCTCGACGAAAATGAGGGACAGGTATCCGAACAGGAGCGAAAGGAAGAAACCGGCGGCCGAGGGCGCGATCCCCGGAAGGACGGAGACCCCCTTGTGCATGTGCACCAACGCGGCGCCCAGGATGGCGGGCAGCGAGATGAGGAAGGAATACTTCACGCCCCGGGACGGGGAGATCCCCAGGACAAGCGCCAGCGCGATCGTCGAGCCGGAACGGGAAAGCCCAGGGAACACCGCGGCCCCCTGCATTATGCCGATGGCGATCGCCTCCCACGCCGCGATCCGTTCCGGGTCCCACTTGTGCCTGAAGCGCAGGTTGCTGATGAGCAGGAAGGAGGTCAGCAGGAGATAACGCGCGCCGACGCCCCACGGCGTGATCCCGGTCTCAACCGTGTCGTGGAAAGCGAGCCCGATGACGCCGGTCGGAATCGATGAAAGGATCACGAGCCAGAATTCCCTCCGCCCCCAGCCGTCCGGCTCCCCCGCTTGGCGCCGGAATATGGAGGTCAGGATTTCGAGGATCTCCTTGCGGAGGAATAACAGGACCGCGAAAAGCGTCCCGAAATGCAGAAGGATGTCGAATGCGAGCTCCGGTTCCCGGATACCGAGCAGACGCTGCGCGAGAAAGAGGTGGCCGGAGCTGCTGACCGGAAGGAACTCGGTCAACCCCTGAAGGATCCCGAGAAATATCGCCTGGAGGAAGCTCAATGGGCGAGCGCCCTCAAGGGCCGGCCTGCGCCTTGCTCACGGCGTCTTCCATGATCGCTCGTATCCGTCCGACCGTGGTTTCGTCCCTGCCCTCGAAACGCAGCACCAGGACGGGCTGGGTGTTCGATGCCCGGACGAGCCCCCATCCGCCGTCGAAAATCGCCCGGACGCCGTCCACGTCGATCACTTCACGCGCCTGCGGCCGGACTATCGCCGCCACTCTTTCCACGACACGGAACTTCCGGTCGTCGGGACACTCCACGCGGATTTCGGGGGTCGTGACGACGGGAGGAAGATCGGAGAGCATGGAGCTCAAGGGCAGATCGGACCGGGCCAGGATCTCGAAGAGCCGAAGTGAAGCGTATATCGCGTCGTCGAAACCAAGATAGCGGTCGGAGAAGAAGATGTGGCCGCTCATCTCCCCGGCCACCTCGGCCGCCTCTTCCTTCATCTTCTGCTTGATAAGCGAATGTCCCGCCTTCCACATGATCGGCCTGCCGCCGTGCCGCGCGATGTCGTCGTAGAGATTCTGGGACGCCTTGACCTCCGAGATGATCGCCGACCCCGGTTTCCGCGCGAGGATCTCCCGCGCGAAGAGGAGAAGGAGGTAATCACCGTAGATCACGTTCCCCTTTTCGTCCACGGCGCCGATCCTGTCGGCGTCGCCGTCGTACCCCACCCCGACGTCCGCCCCGTGCTTCCGGACCGCCTCTATGAGGAACCTGAGATTCTCCGGCACGGTCGGGTCGGGGAAATGGTTCGGGAACCGGCCGTCCATCTCGCAGAACAGCTCCACGACTTCCATGCCCATGTCGCGGAACAGCGCCGGTGCGACCTGTGACGCAGTTCCGTTTCCCGCGTCCACGACTACCTTCAGCTTGCGCGGTATGGAGATGATCGACTTGATGTATTCATGGTACTCGGAGATAACTGTCCTTGCGGCCAGCTTGCCTGTCCCTTCGGAAAACTCCCCCGCCTCGATTATCCGCCGAACCTCCTGGATCTTCTCCCCGTAGAGGGTCGACGGACCGACGCACAGCTTGAAGCCGTTGAACTCCGGGGGATTGTGGCTCCCCGTGATCATCACCCCGCCGTCCGCCGAATACCGGATGATGGAGAAGTAGAGAAGCGGGGAGGGGCATATCCCAACGTCGATGACGGAAAGCCCCGTCGAGACGAGCCCCTCGGCCATCGCGTCGCGGAATTCCGGCGAGGAGAGCCGGCAATCTCTGGCGAGCATGACGGTCCGGACCCCCTTGCGGGATGCGTACGTGCCGAACCCTTTTCCGAGAGCCAGCACGGTGTCGGGGGTGAGGTCCTCCCCGACGACGCCGCGGACGTCGTACTCCCGGAAAATGTGCGGATTGATCGCCACCCTTTCCCTCTCCTACTCCAGGTTTATTTCCGAGTAGGTTCGCGAGGTCCTCCTCGCGACCTTGGTCCGGTGGGCGACGCGGGACACCTCCCGGGCGACCGCCGGGGCCACCTTCCGGTT
>JAGVHM010000084.1 GCA_020056545.1 bacterium | reverse complement strand
GGTCATCGTCTCCTCTCCCTCCGGAAGCATCGAGGCGCACGTCGCATATCATCCGGGGATAGTTCAGGGCGTCGCGGCGATGCCGCTGGGCCAGGGGCACGCCCGGTACGGCGTGAACGCGGAGGGGCGGGGCGGCAACTCCTTCGCGCTTCTTCCCGCCGCGACACAGTCCGGCTGCGCGGGGTTCCCGCTGCAGTCGACGCGGGTCGCGCTCGCGAAGGCCTCATTGAAAACGCGCCTGGTCCGGACGGCGCATCCGGAGGGCCAGTGGAAGATCGGCAACGTGATGTGAGGACGGCGGAGGCCTTGCGATGAAGCATAGATGGGGGATGGCGATCGACCTGGACCGCTGCACCGGCTGCGGGGCCTGCGTGGTCGCCTGCTCCGCGGAAAACAACATCCCGGTCGTCGGCGAGGACGAGGCCGGGAAAGGGCGCCTGATGCACTGGATCCGGGTGAACCGCTACTGGGAGGAGGAGAACCCCGGCGCCCGCGCGACCTACCTCCCCGTCCCGTGCATGCAGTGCCAGCGCGCCCCGTGCGAGATCGTCTGCCCCGTCTACGCCACCTACCACAGCGAGGACGGGCTGAACGCGATGGTGTACAACCGGTGCATCGGCACTCGGTACTGCGCCAACAACTGCCCGTACTCGGTGCGGGTCTTCAACTGGTACGACCACAAGTGGGAGAAGCCGCTCGACGAGCAGCTCTCCCCCGACATCTCCGTCCGCTCCCGGGGAGTCATGGAGAAGTGCACCTTCTGCGTCCAGCGGATCCGCCGCGTCAAGGACCAGGCCGCCTCCGAGGGGAGGAAGATCCGTGACGGCGAAGTTCAGCCTGCGTGCGTGCAGACCTGTCCTCCCGGCGCGCTCGTCTTCGGCGATCTCGAGGACCCGGAAAGCGCCATCTCGCGGCTCTTCAAGGATCCCCGCCGGTTCCGTATCTTCGAACACCTGGGGACCGAGCCGCACGTCGTCTACCTGAAGCGCAGGAAAGGGGCGGGTGCATGAGCGGCGAGAATCTTCTGGCCCGCACGGACGAGGCGCAGCTCTACCGGGACCTGTCACGGTCCAACCTGGTGACCACGTGGAAATGGTTCGCGGGGGCCGGAATCCTCTCGCTCGTCCTGCTGTGGGGGATCGGCGTCTTTGTTTACATGATGATGACAGGAATGGGAGTCACGGGGCTCAACCGGCCCGTCTTCTGGGGGATCCTGATCGTCAACTTCGTCTTCTGGATCGGGCTTTCCCACTCCGGGACGCTCATCTCCGCCATCCTGAGACTCACGCACGCCACCTGGCGGGCGCCCATCCTTCGCGCGGCCGAGGCGATGACCGCCTTCTCGCTCATGGTGGGCGGGCTATTCCCCCTCATCCATCTTGGCCGCAACTGGCGCTTCTACTATACGATCCCGTACCCCAACGAGCGGGGGCTTTGGCCGAACATGCGCTCGCCGCTTATGTGGGACGCGGTGGCGATCAACACATATCTCATCGGTAGCCTGACGTTCCTCTACGTCGGAATGATCCCGGATCTGGCCCTCCTGCGCGACAAGTCCGAGGGGTGGCGCAGAAAGCTCTACTCGATCCTTTCGCTCGGGTTCCGGGGCACGCACGCCGAGTGGCGCCGCTACCACCGCGCCTCGACCCTCTTCGCGATACTCATAATCCCGGTCGCCGTATCTGTCCACTCCATCGTGTCGTGGGACTTCGCCATGGCGAAGGTGCCGGGGTGGCACAGCACCATCTTCGCCCCCTACTTCGTGGTCGGTGCGATCTTCTCCGGCATCGCCGGGGTCGTACTGGTGATGGCGGTCCTGCGCAGGGTGTTCCGGCTGGAGCGGGTGCTCACGCCCCTGCATTTCGACAACCTGGGAAAGCTTTTATGCATGATGTCCCTCATCTGGGGGTACTTCTACTTCACGGAGTTCCTGACGGTCTGGTACAACCGCAACCCCGAGGAGTGGGAGGTGTTCAGCTCGTACGGGAAGTCGTTCCTGCCGGTCTTCCTCCTGATGATCATGTGCAATTTCGTCATTCCGTTCCCCATGCTGTGCATGAAGAAGGTGCGGCGGTCGATCCCCGCGATCTCCTTCGCTTCCTTCCTCGTTGTCGTGGGGATGTACTGCGAGCGGATCCTCATCGTCACGGCCTCCCTTGCGCGGCGCAACGATCCGTTCATCTGGCACAACTACTTTCCGACGTGGGTGGAGTTGTCGATCACCGCCGCCTCCTTCGCCATGTTCGGCCTGCTTTACATGATCTTCTCGAAGCTCTTCCCCATCATGGCGATCAGCGACATAAAGGAGCGGCTGTTCCACACGACCGAACGCGCCTTCGGGGGCGCATCGGTGGAAGCGATCGCCCTCGTGGAGGAAGGGGAAGAGGAGGGTAGCGAATGAGCAGCTTCGTCCTCATCGGGCTGTTCGACGGAGTGGAGCCGGCGGCGAAAGCGGGACACGCTCTTCGTGCCCTCCCGCTGGCCGCGGAAAACATCACGTCGATCTCCGGCGTCCCACTGCCGGACGGATCGGTCACCTGGGATCCCCGTCCAATCAGGTTCTCCCGCTACGTCGTAGTCTTCTGGTTCGTCGGGGCCCTCGCCGGGCTCGCGCTGGCCTTGGCCACTTACCTTCTCTATCCGTTGATCACGGCGGGGAAGGCGATCATCAGCGTTCCCCCGACGCTCATCATCACCTACGAAGTGGCGATGCTCTTCGCCCTCCTTGCCACGCTCATCCTGGGCGCGCGGGAGATGGGGCTTCTGCGGTTCCGGGCAAGGAAGGTCCACGAGCCGCGCATACACGATGGGAAGATCGCGGTGTGCGCCGTCGTGGAACCGGGGGAACAGGAAATTCGGGCGCGCAGGGCGATGAAAACAGCCGGGGCGCTGGAAATCCGGGTCGAAGAGGGGGAACTGTGATAACTATTCGAACGGCATCCGTAAATGGCCCTTTTCCCCGTCGGCCTCCGATTGGTATTTTCCTTATTCTGCTGGCCGCCATCGCACTTTTCCATGGGTGCGAGAAGCTCGATCGGAACATGTTCGACAACCCCGCATTCAAGCCACAGGAGGAGCCGGTCCGCCTCCCTCCGGAAGCGTCCGTCCCCGTGAAGGGGAAGGAGCGGATCCCATCTATGGCGGAAGCAAAGAAAACAAGGAACCCCGTCGAGCCGACGGAGCAGGCACTCCTGAAAGGCAAGGAATCCTACGGCATCTTTTGCGTCCCCTGCCACGGCTCCTCGGGCAAGGGGGACGGCCCGGTCGGGAAAAAATATGTTCCCACGCCATCCGACCTGTCCCCCGGAGGCCACGGTGCACACCATTCCGACGGGGAGCTCTTCGTCATCATCTCCTCAGGCGTCGGCGGGATGCCGGCTTTCCGGGCGGACCTGACGCCCACAGAGCGCTGGCAGATCGTCTCATACCTGCGCACCCTGAAATAAGGGAATCCCCATGTGCAGGATGATCGCCTTCGCCTCCGTCGAGCCGATCGACGTAGCTCCTTATCTCGCCCATCTCTCCGATTTCTCCCGTCGCGGAAACCTCGTCGATGGATGGGAGAGAAGGCCCGGCGGAAACCATCCGGACGGCTGGGGGATCGCATGTCGGCAGGGGGAGGAGATCCGGGTCCTGCGCAGCGGAAAGCCGGCCTGCGCCGACCCGCAGCTTCTCGATGTCCGCGCAAAGACCGACCGGTTCATCGGCCACGTCCGGTACGCCTCCAACACCGCCACGGTGAACGCCGCCAATTCGCATCCCTTTCTTGTCGACGGAATCGCCCTGGCGCACAACGGCACTTTTCGAGGATCTATCGGCGACGAGGCGGGCACGCGGAATGTCAGCGACACGCTCGTTTTCCTGGAGCGGCTTTGCGTCCTGTGGCGCGAGAGGACGCTCCCCCGCCTCAAGGAAGCCATGTCGGAGATTCTCCGGAATACCGATCTTGTCGGAAACTACTCCGCCGCCAACATGCTGATCGCCTCGGGGAAATCCCTTTTCGTCCTGAGGCGCTGGCGGAGAAACGAGGACTATTACACGCTGTTCCTCCAATCTTTGCCCGGAGAGGTCGTGGTGGCGAGCCAGCCGCTCGACGACGGTCCCGGGTGGCGCCCGCTGGGCAACGGGGAGCTGGTGGAGCTGCGCCCGAACGCGCCCCGTTACGAATTTCTCTCCGGGATGTCATGATGCATCGATGCCCCCGATGATCGACCTGCGCTCCGACACCGTAACGCTCCCCACTCAGGGAATGCGCAAGGCGATGGCGCGCGCGAAGGTCGGGGACTCGCGAAGAGGCGAGGACCCAACCGTCCGTGCGCTCGAGGAACACTCGGCCGCCCTTTTCGGGAAGGAAGCCGGGCTGTTCGTCCCCTCCGGCACCATGGGGAACCTGTGCGCGGTTGCGGCGTGGACCCGGCCCGGGGACGTGATAGTCGCGTCATCCGCCTCTCACATCGCGGGGCGCGAGGCCCCGGCGGTTTCCCACATGGCCTCCGTCGCCATTCTTGGGATCGACGCCCCGGGAGGCATCTTCTCCGCCCAGGAGGTTGCCGAAGCCGTCCTCGCCACGCCTTCGCGCACCGAGTCGAAGGTCCGGCTGGTGACCGTCGAAAACACCCACAACGCAGGCGGGGGGACCGTGTTCCCGCTGGCGGAACTCAAGCGCATCCGTTCAGTGTGCGCGAAACACTCCCTTCCCTTGCACATCGACGGCTCCCGCATCTTCAACGCATCGGTGGCGTCCGGGGCCGCCCCGGCCTCGTACGGGAAGGTCGCCGACTCCCTCATGTTCTGCCTATCAAAGGGGCTGGGCGCGCCGGTCGGCTCCGTTCTCGTGGGGTCGGGGAAGTTCCTTGCGGAAGCGCGGAGCGTCGGCCTGCGCGTGGGCGGCGGGATGCGGCAGGCGGGGATCGTCGCCGCGGGGGGGCTCCATGCCCTGAAGCACCACGTGGAGCGGCTCGCGGAGGACCACGAAAACGCGCGGGCGCTTGCACTGGGGCTTTCGGAGGTCCCCCGCGTCGAGATCGTCAACGGGCCGGTGGAGACCAACATCGTCCTGTTCCGCTGGCACCACCCTGCGCTCGATATGCTCTCCTTCCGGGATGCGCTTGCCGGCGGCGGGGTACAGGTCGACGACCGCTCGTTCCCGTTCTTCCGGGCGGTCACCCACCTGGGGATCGGAAAGAAGGAGATCGCCCGCGCCATGCGGGCGTTCCGGGAAATCTTCGGAAGGGGTTAACCCGCAATTCCTACCAGGCTTCTGCTGCTGCGCGGATCCTGGTAGGAATTTCGGGTTTGCGCGCCTGAAGCAGACCGGGCAGGCGCACCCCGGAGCCTGTCGTTCAGTGAAACTTGCCGGGGCGGGGGGAGTGCTTCGCGATGTCTTCCGCAACCTCGCCCACGGTCTGCTTCATGAAACGGTCCGCCTTCTTCTTCGGATCTTCCCCCGGAGAGGACATCTTGGAGACCCAGTTGCTCCCCTTGAGCACGAAGCCGCCCCCCCCCGCGATCAGGCGCTCCACCTTCCCCTTGCAGGTCGGGCATTTCTTGAGCGGGGGATCCGACATTTTCTGGGTCGTTTCGAACTCTCCGCATTCCTTGCATTTGTACTCGTAGGTTGGCACCGTGTTCTCCCGATTGCTTTATCGATGTGTAATTATCTCATAATAAAGCGAGATAAAGGAGGCCTGCCGGCTTGTCTCTTTTCCTTCTCACCTTCTTCCTGATCTACGGGGGAACTCACGCCTACGCGCTCCACAAGGCGCAAGCCGCCTTCGGTTTCGGATGGAAGACGACGCTCGCGGCGATCCCGCCGCTCGCCGCGCTCGTCTGCGGCCCACTGATCGTCTACGCCCTCGGAGCACGCGGGATGGAAGGAGCCTCCAGGAGCGTGTCCTGGATCGCCTTCACCTGGATGGGGCTTCTCTTCTTCTTCACCTGGACGAACCTCGCCCTGGACGGAGTGAACCTGCTCGCGCGGATTGCTGCAGCCGCTGCCGGCAAGGGGTCCAGGCCCCTTGTCGTTTACGGAAGGTCCGCGTTTCTGGCCCTGGCGGGGCTGTCCGCTGCGCTGGGCATATATTCCTTTTTCGAGGCTTCCCGCATCCGCGTCGTGCACTTTCCGATATTCACGGACAAGCTGCCGGAGGGGACCGCGCGAATCCGTGTGGCGCAGATTTCCGACGTCCACTTCGGGCTTATGATCCGGCACGGGACGGCGGCGGCCATCGCGGATGCAGTCCGGCAGGCAGCCCCGGACCTTTTCGTTTCGACCGGGGACCTCGTCGACGGCCGAATCAACCATCTCGACGGCCTGTCGGAGATCCTCCGGGAGATCCCGGCGCCGCTGGGAAAATACGCCGTGACGGGAAATCACGAATACTATGCGGGGATCGGCACCTCGCTCGAATTCACGCGGCGGGCGGGGTTCACGGTCCTGCGCGGGGAAGCGGTGACGGTCGGAAACGCGCTGCGCATAGCGGGAGTGGACGACGTCGCGGGCGATCGGTTCGGGCCGTCTTCCGGCCGCCCGGAAGAGGAGATCCTGGCCAAAGATCCGTCCCCTCTCTTCACGATTCTCCTGAAGCACCGCCCGTTCCTCTCCCCCGCGGCGCGGAAAGCGGCCGACCTTCAGCTCTCGGGGCACACGCACAACGGGCAGATCTTCCCCTTCCGGCTGCTGGTCCGGATCTGGTTCCCGTTACTCTACGGGCCGTATTTCCCCGGCGGCGGAGGCGCGCTCTACACCAACCCGGGGACGGGTACATGGGGACCGCCGATGCGTTTCCTCTCCCCTCCCGAGGTGACGATCATCGACATCGAGCGGCGCGCAGTGTCCCGGAAATAATCGGTGGCGGGTATAATCTCCCCCATGGGGACCTTCATCTTCGTGACGGACCTGCACGGAAGCCGGTGGAAGTACGAGCGGACTCTCGCGCTGGCCGTGGAGGCGGGCGCGTTCCTCGTCGTCAACGGGGGGGACATGTTCCCCCACGGGCGGCTGTACGAAGAGCAGGGCCGGTTCGTCCGCGAATTCCTCGATCCGCACCTCGCGCGCTACCAGGAAGTGGGCATCCGCTACCTGGGGATGCCGGCGAACGACGACCTGGGCATTCTCGACCCTTTGCTGGAGGAGGCGTACTCAAGGCATCCGGTCGCCATGAATCCGGCGGGGCGGTCCGTATCGATCGAGGGGTACGATTTGATCGGGTTGAACCTGGTGACCGATTTCCCTTTCCGCCTGAAGGACCGCGCCAGGATGGACACGAAAGACTTCTCCTTCCCGCAGCAGTACGGCGGGGGGCTCCTCTCCATTCCCGGCGGATGGAGGGAGATTCCCGATTGGCCGGCATACGCAAAGACCCTGCCTACCATCGAGGAGGAGCTAGCAAAGCTCCCCGCGCCGGCCGACCCCTCCCGGGCCGTATACGTGATCCACGGCCCGCCTTCGGGACTTTCCCTCGACGTATGCCGGGGAGGGGCGAGGGTGGGCTCCGCGGCGACGCTCCGGTTCCTTTCGGAAAGGCAGCCGCTCCTCTCGCTGCACGGGCATATACACGAATCGCCAGAAGAGAGCGGAATATGGAAAACTTCCGTCGGCCGCACTGTCGTGATCCAGCCGGGCCAGTCCACGGCCGGCCTCACCGTGGTGCTTGGAAACCTGGAAACGATGGAGTTCGAGCG